>JAPPAB010000138.1 GCA_026705765.1 Gemmatimonadota bacterium | reverse complement strand
GGTTTATTAACTGTAATCGTTGGCATTTTTACTCCTACCGCGTATTCCTGACCAGATCCAAATCCGTACTGAACAAATCGCGTATATCGTTAATACCCAGCGCGACCATCGCCATTCGATCAACCCCCAGACCCCAGGCAATAACCGGAACATCCACACCCAGAGGTCGTGTAAGCTCAGGACGAAAAAGACCCGCACCACCAAGCTCGATCCAGCCCAGAACGGGATGCTTTGCCTGAAGTTCTACCGAAGGCTCGGTAAAAGGAAAATAATCGGGCACATAGCGCACATCTTCGGACTGCGCGATCTCAAGGGCGAACAACTTGAGCAAACCGAGCAAACTGCGAAAATTTATCTCCTCGCCCAGAACAATACCCTCAGCCTGAAAAAAATCCGCTGCATGCGTGGCATCGACATCATCCGGGCGAAAACAACGCGCAAGAGCGAAATACTTACCCGGGATATTTGGTTCTGAAGCGAGCGTCCGCCCCGAAAGCGCAGTACCCTGACTACGCAAAATAAGGCGGCGCGACTGTTCGGGATTGAACTCATATCGCCACCCGCGCGAACCCGTCTCACCCCCGTTTTGATGCGCCTCAGCCACCCTGGAAAAATGGGGTTCTTCAGCCTCTCGGGATTTCGTTGGCTCCGTTACGTAATACGCATCGTGAATATTGCGCGCCGCGTGAAACTGCGGCATAAAAAGAGCATCCATATTCCAAAACTCAGTCTCGACCAGCGAACCTTTCATCTCTTCAAACCCGAGCGCCATCAACCGACGCCGCACATTATCGAGATACGCCCGATAGGGATGGTGCTTCCCAATAAGCACGCGAGGTGGCTTAATCGACAGATCATATCGGCGAAAAGACGCACCCTGCCATGTGCCCTTCTGAATCATATCGGGCGTAAGACGAGAAATCTCATCACCCTTAAGATTGGCTTTAACAACCTCCACAAGCACGCGCTGCCCTTCATCCGTCAGCCTATAAACCCGCTCCGTGCGATCATCCAGGCGAACAGGAGCCCTGCTCCCCCCGCGTTTGCGGGCATTGGCTTCGATATACTGGACAATATCACCGGGAAAATCATCAATCTCAATTCCAGCATCGGAAAATTTCTCAAACAATTCCGGCATAAGCCGATCAACAAAAAAAGAAGCGCGCTCTGCATCAACAATAACAACCGCCCCCTTATCCAGATCGACAACCCCATCCTTTTTCAAACCGCCAAACGCACTGCCCCAAGCACCTCTATCAAAGCGCTCGTCGGCTTGTAAATCCTGGATCCCGACGCGCCCTGCACTCACCCGGGCCAAAAGTGCCGTCTCTGGCGTCGCGCCCTTTGAGGCAAAATCCCGTCCCACTTCCGTAAGCGAAACAGTCACGCGCGTATTTTCTCCCGTAACTTCGAGCAACTGCTTGGAAAGCAACCACTCAACCGCGCGCCGAACCTGTCCCTCACCAAGATCCGCGCCACTTTGAAGTTGTGCATCGGACTGCTCGGCACTGGCATTGTTTTGATACACACGCAAAATGCGAATTTCGAGCGCATGTAAAGATGCGAGATCAATCAAGAGAAACTCCAATGTTAGTATTAGACAACAAAAAAGCCCCTTCGTCATCATAGGGACGAAAGAGCTTTCCGCGTTACCACCCTATTTGCGCTAAAAAGCACCACTCAGCGGACGGCCATCACCATCCTGTCCATTATCGGTGGACCCACCGGCTCGGCTTAATAGGAAACTATCTTTCCATTCGGCTTTGCAGCTCGGGAGGGAACTTCGCCTGTGCATCCTGCAGATGTGTTCTCAGCCCGGGACACATCCTCTCTGTCCAGTTGGGAACAGGTTACTTTTCTCCGTCATCACTTTGAAGGCAAAACATAGAAATTTGCACTACAAGTGTCAAGCCGAAAGTCGCAAATCTACCCGTCAACCATCTTTCCAAATACACTCACAAACATGAGAAAATCTGAAAAATCAACACTACCGCTGCCATCGATATCGTATTCGGACGCAGCCGATCCAAACGCACCCACAAACAGCAGAAAATCAGTAAAGTCAATCATACCACTACCGTCAAAATCCGATTTGGCTTCCAAAGAAAGCGGCTGAACAACGCCAGAAATCGACAGCGTAAGCTTTGCGCGATCAGGATCATTACTCAAAATATTAATAAGCCCCGAAAACTCGCCCTCCATGGGTTTGGGGAACGTAATCGTAACCGTCTGTGAACCATTGGGCGCCAGCGTAAACACAGAAGGCTCAAACGTCAAACCCGGCACATCGCTCTCAATACCCGTAACCTCCAACGACGCAGTACCCGTATTCTCAATCGTAAAAGTCTGCTGAGCCGTCTTCTCAGCATCAATACTCCCGAAATCAATAGCCGGTTCTCCCACAACCAGCACCGGCGCAGGTGCCGCCTGCACGATCCCTGAAATCGAAAGAGTATGCTTCGCGCGATCAGGATCATTACTCGAAATAGTGATAAGCCCCGAAAACGTCCCTTCCGTCGAACTCGGAAACGTAATCGTAATCGTCTGTGAACCATTGGGGTCCAGTGTGAACATCGTAGTATCAAACGTCAGCCCCGACACATCGCTCTCAATACCCGTAATCTCCAGCGGTGCAGTACCCGTATTTTGAACCGTAATCGTCTGCTGGACCGTCTGTTCAAACTCAACAGTACCGAAATCAATTGCGGATTCCTGAACAGCAATCGCTGGCACAGGTGCCGCCTGCACGATCACAGACACGGCTAAGGTCTGTGTTCCACTCTTCAGATCATTACTCGAAATCGTGATATTACCTGAAAACGTGCCCGCTGTCG
>JAPPAB010000137.1 GCA_026705765.1 Gemmatimonadota bacterium | reverse complement strand
GGTGTGTTTGGCAAATGGCATCTGGGCGATAACTATCCGTACCGTCCTCAGGACCGCGGTTTTGAGGAAAGTCTCTGGTTTCCATCCTCTCATATCAGTTCTGTGCCCGACTACTGGGAGAACGATTACTTCGATGATGTATATTGTCACAATGGCTCTCGTGTGCGACAGGAAGGATACTGTACCGAGGTCTTTTTCAACGCGGCAAAAGCGTGGATGCAAGCACGGATCGCGGCTTCAGAACCCTTTTTCACTTTCCTGCCGACCAATGCCCCGCACGCCCCACTTTTTGTGCCTGCCGAAGACCGCGAGGCCATTGAGGCGGCATTTGCAGAGGATGAACACCAGTTGCCTGCACTTCCCGAAAATTTGCGAGAAAATATCATTCGTTTTCTCGCTATGATTCGAAATTTGGATACTCAGGTCGGTGCGCTTCGGCGCTTTCTGCAAGAACAGGGCGTAGATAGGGATACCATCCTGATTTTTATGACTGATAATGGCAGTACTTTCGGCCCTGTCTATTACAATGCCGGGATGCGGGGCAAAAAGTGTGAGCTATGGGAAGGTGGGCACCGGGTACCGTTTTTCTTGCATTGGCCAAATGGTGATCTGGGCAGTCCCCGGGAGATTGAGGGATTGACTCAGGCGCAGGATATTTTGCCGACTTTGATCGAGTTTTGTGGGCTGGAACCGCTGGCTGAATTGCGTTTGGACGGGATTAGCCTATCTCCGGTTTTGCGGGGTGCGGAGCAGGTGCCGGAAGATCGCATGTTGACGGTGAATTACAGCCGTATGCCCGGGGAGTTGGACTACCCGACGCCCGATAGCCCTTCGTTCATAAGACGCGAGGGTGCCGCTGTGCTCTGGAAACGGTGGCGCTTGCTTGAAGGAACGGCACTGTATGATCTGGATAGCGACCCCGAACAGAATTTCGACGTTGCCGATCAGCATCCTGACACTGTCCGGCAGATGCGGGATTACCTAAATGCATGGTGGCGAGAAGTGGAACCGGTCGCCAATCAAGTGCAGCGGATTACCATCGGCAGTGAGGCCGAGAATCCGATGACGCTGTCGGCTTGCGAGTGGCGGGATGTCTTTGTGGATCAGCAGCGGCAGGTGAGGACGGCCGTGCGGAAGAACAGTTACTGGCACCTGCTGGTCAAAGCCGCTGGCAAGTACACTTTTGAACTGCGGCGCTGGCCGAGAGAGAGCGGCCTCAAGCTGAGAGAGGCTTGCCAGGCGGCTCAATTGACCGATGGCGAACTGAAAGCGGGAATTGCGCTGCCGATTGCCAGAGCGCGTGTGCTGATCGGTGGACAATTCTACGCCAGGCCCGTTAAGCCAGACGACCAGGGTGTTGTGTTTACCGTAGATCTGGAGCCGGGTCCCACGCTTTTGCACACCTGGTTCGACGACGAGCGCAACCAGCCCATCTGCGGCGCGTACTATGTTTATGTTGCGCGTCAATGAGGAGAGACAACCATGAAGACCGTATTGTTGATGATAACCCTATTTGTAATGACTGCGGTTGCGGAGGCGACATACGTGGAAACGATGGATCTAAATGGTTTGACGATGAATCTGAAGACGGATTTCGGACTGGTTGATGATGGGGGTGAGAGCAATCAGAGTGAGCGATTGCAAAAAGCGATTGATGAGGTCTCGGCAAAAGGTGGCGGACGCCTGATCGTTCCGAAAGGGGTTTATCGTTTTGGGGGTATCAATTTGAAGTCCAATGTGCACCTGTTGATCGAGAAAGATACGGTTATCAAACCCTATTGGCCCAAAGGTACGAAGACCATTGTTTTTGGATTGGGTGCAGGGGGGAATGCCGAATCCATAGAGAATGTCAGTATTCGCGGGTTGGGCGGTAAGTTTATTGTCGATTATTCAGATCGCGGAAGTGTGGCGGGGGAAGGCATACGGACCGTCAACTGCAGGAAGGTCAAAAATTTCCTGCTCTCCGATATTGATGTTAAGGATAGTTTTACCACTTATTCTGCATTTATCTTTACGCCGTCCAGGGATAGGGATGTGGAGAGTGGGGGCGTCTTCAGGCCCACCGATGGTCTGGTGAGAAACCTGAGAAGTACGAATACCAGCCCGGGATACGGTTTGGTTCAGATGCATGCGGGGGAGACCATCCATTTTGAAAATCTCGAGGCCATTGGCGGTGGGGTGACTTTTAGACTGGAGACGGGTGCTGGAGGGCATAACGGCGGAGTGCATGATATTACGGCAAAGAATCTATATTGTGAGAATGGCAGTACTGCGGTGTTGCTTGGACCACACAAAGCTCAAAACGGCGTTGTCAAAATTGACGGTGTGACTGTGAAGAGCTGTGCTTTTGCCGTGACGATGGGACCTGGTTATGTGGAGAAACGGAATCAGGCGGATGAGCGTTATAAACCCGGTGTGTTTGCAGATGGGACTACGGTAAAGAATATCCATGCGATATTTGGGACAAATGCGGCCATTGCACTCAAGGGGCTTGCGAATGTTCCGGAGGAATACCTGAAAGAGCTACGGTTTGATAAGAATGATAGGAAGATCAAACGGGTTAGAGGTCCCTCTGTCGGGGTTGTGAGAGATCGCACGGGGGATAGTTGGCATCCGATTATTGAGAATGTGACCAGCGAGGGGTTCAAATACAATAAAGGCATTATGAGCCTTGCCGAAAAACAGCCTCGAAACTGGAAAGCGCGGCTCAAAGGACTGCCGCTTCTCGACGAGATTTTGCGAAATCAACAAAAGCAGGAAGAGTGAGATAAGGAGACCAGCCCATGCGACCGGTCCATCCCCTTAGCGATAGCGAACTGGGCGAACACGTCGCCAATCTCGACCGCGACGGCTCTACCATTATACGGAATCAGATCGCACCCGAGTACCTTGATCCTTTGCGCGATATCGCCCAGCGTGCCGCCGATGACTATATTGCCGCCTGGCGTGGCGGGATGAAGCTGTCTGAAGTGAATATCGGCGATAAGTACGGGAACCGCAAATTCGACCTGAATCCCAATGCCCGTGCCTGTTTTTTATGGGGCGATGCGGCGATAGAATTGCTCGACCACGATACTGTTCACGCGATTTGCGAGCCTGCCTTGGGGACCTATCACTTCTCTGACCTTGTCGCCAATACCCAACGCTACAACCCCGGAAAGCAATCTGAAGGCATCCACCGCGATTTTCGCCCGGGTTTTACCGCCAATGGCAAGCACAGGGGCCTGTGGTTCTTTTTTTTACTTGACGGGTACACGGCGGAAAACGGTGCGACTTCGGTGATACCGGGTACTCATCGCTTCAAGGCTGGCGAAGAACCCGAGGTGCCGGATTCCAACCCGAATTACTATAGCAACAGAGTCCAGGTTATTGGCGATCCCGGTGATCTGCTGGTGGTCAATGCGGCCTGCTTGCACTGCGCCGGCATGAACCAGACCCGGAAGCCTCGCCGTACGTTGAACGTCCGCGTGATGCAACCCGAAGGCAAATTTCACTACAACGCTTGGAAACTGGCCGGACCTGGGCGACAGGCCAAAGCCAGTGTCCGGGTTAAGCGTTTTATGCAACCACCGGCTGAACTCGTTGCCGAACTGCGCACCGATTGGGCGGTTATGCCGAGCGAGAATGAAGTGGATTAGACGCCTCGCATGGGGTCGTTTTTTATTTTTTTGCACGCCATTTCAAACAGGTATTCGAACGGGGGGTCGATGAATTCGGCATTGGGATCGATGCCGCTTGCTTCGAATATTTTTTCACTGCTTTTATCAAAGAAGAGTGTTCGCCGTCTGACCAGCCACCCGATGTTGTACACAACTGCGATCATGTGGCGGTTGTGGTCGGAGGGATTTGGCACGCCGCGATGCCAGAGGCGCGAATCGCGGATCAGGATGTCGCCTTTTTGCAAGGTGGCTTGAATGGGTGGGGAAAAGGATTGACGGTCGGCTTCTGTTTCGTCTGTTACGGGGCGCATGTCGAGGTGCGAACCCGGCCAGATTTGTGTCGATCCGTTTTTGTTAGATGTGTCCTGGGGAAAGATGTTGATGATGAGTTGGGTTGCTGGATGGGGGCGGTTTTGCTCTCCCCAGAGGTGAACGCCGTCAGAATGAAGGGGTTGAAAGGTGCTGTTTGGCGTGTTGGTGTTGCCGTTGTAAAAACAACAGTAAAACCCTTTACCCAGCATTTCTCGTGAGATCTGAACGGCATAAGGGTTGACGAGGATGTCTGGAGATAGGTATGGGTCAAATGGTGGGGGTCCTTGTTGTAAATGCCCTTGTACGCCACCTGCGCCACCCCATTTTTGTGCCTCAATCAGCTTTGCAGAGTCTTCATCCATGCGCGTTTTGAGGGCGTCGAGGATCGCGTGATCCACCACTTGTTCGATGATGACATAGCCGTCTTTTCGAATTGCCTCTATCGCATTTGCCAATTTGTCTTTTGCCAGTTCGCCAGAGCTTCGTTCTGTTGATGTGAGCGAGATGTTCATTTTTTGTCCTTCCCCTTTGTTCTGTTGTTTCCACGGAAAATATATAGTATTATCTACGGCATTGGTGTGTCAACCAGATTCATAGTGGTGCCAGAAGAGAATTGATATAGCAATGCTATCGTGTTAAATTGGCTCCGGGTTTATGCATTGGAGGAATGTATGGCGAGACCAAATATTGTGCTGATTATGGCAGATGATATGGGGTTTGAGTGTTTGAGTTGTTATGGGAGTACGACGTATGAGACGCCAGTGTTGGATGATCTGGCATCGCGGGGGATTCGCTTTTCGCATTGTTATTCGACGCCGCTGTGTACGCCTTCTCGTGTGGAGATTATGACGGGGCAGTACAATTTTCGAAATTACGACAGGTTCGCCTATTTGAATCCCAAAGAAAAGACGTTTGGCAATTTGTTACAGGATGCGGGGTATGCTACGTGTGTTGCGGGCAAGTGGCAGTTGAGCAAGGATAATAAGATGCCGGCGCATTTTGGGTTTGACGAGCATTGTTTGTGGAATATGACGCCGCTTCCAGAAGACCCTGCGCGCGTTGCCAAAGGGCGATATGCAAATCCGCAAATTGAATGCAATGGGGAATGGCTGCCAGACGATTATATCGAAGATCGGTATGGTCCCGATATTTGTTGTGATTATTTGCTGGATTTTATTGAGCGACATCGGGATGTGCCTTTTTTTGCCTATTATCCTATGATTCTGGTTCACGCGCCTTTTGTTCCCACGCCCGATAGCCCGGAGTGGCGGGATAGAGGTCGGAGGGGTGAGCAGAATACGCGCTATTTTGCCGATATGGTGGCGTATGCCGATAAGCTGGTGGGGCGGATTGTGGAGAGGCTCGAGGCGCTCGGTTTGCTCGAGAATACACTGGTGATGTTCACAAGTGATAATGGTACGCATCGCACGATTACGTCTCAGCTTGAGGGTGGTGTTGAGATTGTGGGTGGTAAGGGTACGATGCCCGATGCGGGGACGCATGTGCCTTTTATTGCTTTTTGGCAGGGTGTGGTGCCACAGGGCGTGGTGTTAGATGATCTGGTGGATTTTAGCGATTTTTTGCCGACGCTGATGGATTTGGCCGATGCGCCCATTCCTGAGGGAATGCCGTGCGATGGGCGGAGTTTTTTGCCCCAGTTGCGGGGTGAGGGAGGTAATCCGAGGGATTGGATTTTTTGTCATTATAATCCGCGTTTTGGCTTTGGTCAAGATCACGCGGGACAGTTTGCGCGGGAACATCGGTTTAAAATTTATCACGATGGACGGTTTTACGATGTGCCTGCAGATCGGCTGGAAGAGTACGATATTGTTTTGGGGCAGGGCGATGTCGATGCCGAAGAGGCGCGTGAGCGCTTGCAGAAGGTGTTGGATATGATGCCGGAGTTCGTCGATGATTATGTTCCGGAGAGGTGATATTTTTTACACATGGAGGTTTTAATGTCTGATCCACGTCCCAATATTCTCTACATTATGTCTGATGATCATACTGTGAATGCTATCAGTTGTTATAACGGATGGTTGAATGAGGTGGTGGATACACCGAATATTGACCGCATCGCCAATGAGGGGATGCGGTTTGACAATTGTATTTGCAACAATGCGCTGTGTTCGCCGAGCAGGGCGAGTATTATTACGGGGCAATATAGCCATAAAAATGGGGTGTTGCGGTTGAATCAACCTCTGAGTGACGATCACCCCAATTTTGTGCGGCAGTTGCAGGCTTCCGGATATCAAACGGGTATTGCGGGTAAGTGGCATTTGGGGTCTGAGCCCGATGGGTTTGATTATTGGGAGGTGTTGCCGGGACAGGGGGCTTATTTTAATCCGTCGTTTACGCGCAATGGCGAGCCAACGCAGTACGAGGGGTACGCGACGGATATTATTACGGACTTGTCGCTCAATTGGTTGAAGGCGCGCGATCCGGATAAGCCTTTTTTGATGCTGTGCCACCACAAGGCGCCCCATGGTTTGTGGGAGTACGCGCCCCGTCATGCGGATTTGTTCACGGATGGGGATTTGCCCGAGCCGTCGAATTTGTATAAGCCGTTTGACAAGGTGTCCAGCGCGTTGGAGAATCACCATCGCACGATTCTTATGCAGGCCGAGCGGATGGATGAGGGCGTCCGGGGAAGAGCGTGGCCTACGGGGCGGTTGGATACGACGGGGATGAATACGACGGAGAAGATTCACGCGGCTTATCAGAAGTATGTGAAGGATTATTTGCGGTGTATTGTGGCGATTGATGAGGGTGTGGGGCGGTTGCTGGATTTTCTGGATGAGGAGGGGTTGACGGAGAATACGCTTGTGGTATATACTTCTGACCAGGGTATGTTTTTGGGCGAGCATTCGTATTTTGATAAGCGGTTGATTTTGGAGGAGTCACTGCTCATGCCTTATGTGATGCGGTATCCGAGAGCGATTGCACCGGGTTCGGTGAATGAGGATATTGTGGTGAATGTGGATTTTGGTGCGACGTATCTCGATTTTGCAGGGTTGCAGCCCGATGCACAGGTGCAGGGCAGAAGTTTTCGCGCGCTGTGCGAGGGGGAGACGCCAGAGGATTGGCGGCAGTCGGCTTTTTATGCGTATTGGGATGGGCCGACGAAGCACTATGGCGTGCGTACGCAAAATTATACGCTCGCGGTACATCGAACCGGCGAGCGCGATTTGTTCGATTTGGAGAAGGATCCCTGGGAGATGACGAGTGTGTATGGCGATCCGGCGTATGCCGATGTGCAGGCAGAAGTGGAAGCAGATCTGGCGCGGCTGATCGAGGAGATCGATATCAGTGCCGAGGAATTGCCGCAGGAGTGAAGATGTCGGATGAACGGGATATTGTCGCAGCCGATGAATGGGATGCGGGACACATGGGGTGCGGCGAGGTTATTATTTTGCTTCGAATGCGGATGCAAAAGCTCGAGGAGGGTGAGGTTTTGAAGCTTACGGCGTATGATCCTGGCGCGCCTGTTGATTTGCCCGCCTGGTGCCGCATGACCGGGCGGCGGATGGTTCACGCGGCTCACCCGTTTTACTGGATAGAACAGAAATCAACATAGTAAAGGAGTAAAAGTGGCTGGAAAATTTTGTGTTAGTTTGACTTGTGCGAAGGACGATACGGATAAAGCGACTGTGGCTTTTGTAGTTGCCAATGCCGCGCTGGGGTCGGAGAAGGAGACACTCCTTTTTATGACTACGGAGGGCGTTCGGCTTTCCCAGAAGGGCTATGCCGACGATGTGGCGGAGGAGGGCTTTTTGCCGCTGAAGGATCTTATGGATTTGTTTGTAGGTGGTGGGGGAACGATTTACGTGTGTGCGCCGTGTTTTAAGAAGCGCGGTTTGGATGAGAATAATCTGGTCGATGGGGCGATTATGGTTGGGGGCGCTGCGCTGGTGGAGTTTCTTTCCGATGGGACGCCCTGTATTACGTATTAGGAGGTGTGTTGGAGCCGATAGTACGACACGAATATACGCCCGATGTCAGTTTTGATGGTGGGGATTTGGATTGCGGCGGCGGTTTGTTATTGCTGATTCGCCGGCATATCGATCCGCTGGCGCGCGGTGGATTGTTAGAGATTTTATCTACGGATGCGACGGTTGAGGTCGAGTTGCCCGCATGGTGTCGGTTGACGAGCAATGAACTGGTGTCGTGGACAAAGGTGGGGCGGCAGCGCAGTTATCTCGTTTGCAAGGGGCCGTTTGAGGACCGCGGGCGGGCTGTGGCTTCTGTTGGGGAGCAGCTTCGGGTGGCGGTGACGATTCCCGAGTCGCTGCCGGGTCCTGCGCCCGCGCCGGGGATTGCGCCGCTGTCTGTTATGGGGATTGGGAGTTGGCCGCGTCCTCGCTGGATGCTGCAGGCGGTACACGATCGGCTCGAGGGCAGGCTGGATGACGCAGAGTTTCAGGCGACGGCAGATGATGCGGTGCGGCTTTGTATTGGCGCGCAGTCTCGCGCAGGGGTTGATGTGCTGACGGATGGGGAGCAGCGTCGGGATAGTTATGCGAGTTTTGTGGGTGGGTTGCTGGATAATTGCCAGCTTATTCCGCTGAGCGATTTGACGGCGATGGTGGATGATTCGGAGAAGTTTGAGAAGGAGTTGCGCGCGCTGGATGTTCCGGCGGCTGAGGTGCGGCATCCGGTGGTGTACGGGAAGTTGGGGCGGAGCCGTCCGCTGGCGGTTCACGAGTTTGAGTTTGCGAGTTCTTGTTCGGATAAGCCAGTGAAGGTGGCGCTGCCCGGGCCTTATTTGCTGACGCGTACGATGTGGCTGGATTGTCTCAGGGAGCGTCCGTACGAGTCGCGGGATGAACTGGCGCGGGATGTGGTGCGGGTTTTGCGGGAGGAGGTGCATTTTTTGCTGGCAGCGGGTGTTGCGCTGGTGCAGTTCGATGAGCCGGTTTTGACAGAGGTGGTTTTTGGGAGTGCGACCGGGAATCGCAGTTTTATGTGTGGGGCATTGAGCGAGAAGTTAGAGGCGTCGATGGAGCTTGACTTTGCGGTCGGTTTGTTGAATGAGGTTGTGCGGGGTTTGCCGGGGGAGCGGCTGGGGTTGCATATTTGCCGGGGCAATTGGACGCGGGATGAGTCCGCGGCGCTTTCCGGGGGGTATGGCGCGCTGATGGATGTGCTGAAACGGGTGGATGTGGGGGCGCTGTTTCTGGAGCTTTGCACTGAGCGGGCTGGTGATGTGGATGTGTTGAAAGCGGTTCCGGACGATAAGCGCGTGGGGGTTGGTGTGGTGAATCAGAAGCTGGATTCGGTGGAGTTGGTAGAAGATATTCGGCGGCGAATTTCACAGGCGATCAATCTGTTTGGAGAAGCGCGCGTTTTGCTGACACCGGATTGCGGTTTTGCCACGTTCGCCGATAATCCCGTGGCTTCGGCACATGTGGCGGAGGCAAAGTTGAAAGCTATTGTCGATGCGCGCGATTTGATCGGTGGGGGATAACTATGTCAGATGTGTTGAGGTTTATCAGGCAAGGCGATGTGCAGGTGGAGGAATTGCCGTGGGGTCCGCACGAGTGGATCAGTCGGGAGGGGTTGACCGAGGCGGATCATTTGTTGCTGGTGCGGGTGACGATGCCGCCGGGCAAGGCGCATGCGTTTCATCGCCATCCGTGTATGGAAGAGATTATTTATGTGATTGCAGGGACGGCGGAGCAGTGGGTGGATAGGGATTCGCGAATTCTGGGTCCGGGAGATGCGGCGCATATTCCGATGGATATGGTGCACGGGACGTATAATGCCGGGGATGAGGATCTGGTTTTTTTGGCGATTTTGTCTCCGGCTAAATTCGATGGTGAAGTGCTGGTTGATGTGTCGGGGGATGAACCGTGGATTAATATGAGGGATTAGAGATGTCTAATACACGTCCGAATATTGTTTATATCCTCGCCGATGATATGGGCTATGGCGATGTGGGGTATTATAATCCGCAGTCGAAGATCCCCACGCCGTATATGGATCGGTTGGCGCGCGAGGGGATGCGGTTTACGGATGCACATTCGCCTTCGGCGGTGTGTACGCCCACGCGATATGGGATTTTGACCGGGCGTTATTGCTGGCGTACAGAATTGAAGGCCCATGTGTTGTTCAATTACGAATTGCCGTTGATTGAGCCCGAGCGCGTGACGGTGGCTTCTTTGTTGAAGAAGTGTGGCTATCACACGGGGTGTTTTGGCAAGTGGCATTTGGGTTTGGGTTGGGGTGTGAAGGATGGTGAGGTGTTTGATTTTGACCAGCCCCTGCCGTGGCCGGGTGGGTCACCCGATCCTGTGGAGGAAGATAAGATCGATTTTTCAAAGCCGATTGCGGGGGGACCAATTGAATTGGGATTTGACAGGTTTTACGGGACATCGGGTTGTTCGACGGCGCAACCGCCTTATTGTTTTATCGATCAGGATCAGACGGTGGGTGTTCCGAGTGTGCAAAAGCCGGTTGAGATGGCGGGTGGTCGGCGCGGGTTGATGATTCCGGATTGGGACCACAAGGAGGCGGATCCGGCTTTTACGGAGAAGGCTGTGGCGTATATTGAGGAGCGGGCGAGGGATGAAGATACGCCTTTTTTTCTTTATCTGGCGGCTTCTGCGCCGCATGAACCGTGTACGGTCGAATGTGTGCCGGAGTTTTTGCGCGGTGCGAGTGAGGCAGGTCCCCG
This sequence comes from Gemmatimonadota bacterium, assembly GCA_026705765.1. Taxonomy (NCBI): domain Bacteria; kingdom Pseudomonadati; phylum Gemmatimonadota; species Gemmatimonadota bacterium. The sequence continues at coordinate 33,599 of JAPPAB010000137.1, read as the reverse complement.
GGGGGATATGGTCGCGCTGGTTGACTGGATGGTGGGGCAGGTGATGGATGCGCTGGATCGCTGTGGGTTGGCGGATGATACGCTGGTTATTGTGACGAGTGATAATGGTGCTTTGCCGGGTTGTGATGGTCGCACGTATGGTCATAAGTCTTGTGGTGATTGGCGCGGTTTTAAGGGGTTTATCTGGGAGGGAGGACACAGAGAGCCGTTTATCGCGCGCTGGCCAGGTGTTGTTGCGCCCAATTCGGTTTGCGATGCGCTGGTTGGGTTGCAGGATTTTATGGCGACTGTGGCGGATATTGTGGGGGAGACGCTTCCAGAAGATGCGGGGGAAGATAGTGCGAGTTTTTTGCCCGCGTTGATGGGTGAGACTGAGCCTGTTCGGGATGATTTGATACACCATTCCTGCATGGGGGTGTTTTCGATTCGGCGTGGGGATTGGAAGTTGATTGTCGATTGTGACAATTCCGGAGATATGGGGCGCGGTATAGATGGGTGTGCGGGCACGGGTCCTGTGCCGGGGGCAAGGGGTCAGCTTTATCATATGGGAGATGATCCGTTTGAGTCTTATAATCTGTTTGGCAGAGAACCGGGTATTGTGCGCGAGTTCAGGGAGATGGTCGAGCGGTATATCGCCGATGGAAGGAGCGTGTGATGGCTTATTTGACGGTTGATGATAAAGAGGCGTTTCGAGAGAAGGGCTATGTGATTAAACGCGATGTGGTGACGCCCGAACAGATGGAAGCCGCGCGAGATGTGATTTGGGATCATTTGCCTGTGGATCGCAATGATCCTTCTACGTGGGTTGGGAAAGAGGGGTCTCAGGGGATGGATGGGCACGCGGCGTTTCACGCGTTGGTTTACGATTCGCCGCTGTACAGTATGGTTGAAGAGTTGGCTGGTAAGGGGCGTTTGGCGCCTTTGCATCCACCAGTTACGTCGGCAAATTTGCGGTTTCCGCAGGGTGGGGAGTGGGAAGAACCCAGGGGTAATCACATGGATGGGCACGGGCTTGGCAGCGGTGTTGTGAATAATTGGACGGTGGGTATTACGCTGTATCTCAATGATGTGAAGCCCCAGGGTGGTGGTACCTGCGTGTGGCCGGGGACGCATAAACACATGGCGGATTATTTCAAGACCCATTCGCGGGTGAGTCTGGGTAAGAAGTTTTACGATTTGCCGATTTACGAGGGCGAACCGCGTTCGACGAGGCCGCTGGAGATTCTCGATTGGGATGAGGAGGATTATGAGGAGATTTCAGGGCCAGCGGGGTCCGCGATGATCTGGCACAGTCATTTGATTCACAGCGCGAGTATGAATTGTAGCAATGAGATTCGCATGGCGATTATTACGCGTTTTCGATGGACGAATTGGGATGATCTCAAGTTTGAAGATCCGGATGATATGTGGGCGTATTGGGAGGGGATGTAGAAGTGTGATCCGCAGATGACGCAGATGAACGCAGATGAAAAAGAGGGACTGGGGCTGGTTGGGCTGATAGCTGACCGATTGGGGGTTGAGGGAAAGAGAGAAGGAGGCTTATTGTGCGTTTGTGTTTTGATCCTGTTATGTGTCCAAAAGCCGTGTTGCCCGCTGCCTTGAAGATTGCAAAGGCAGCGGGTTTTGATGCTATGGTGTTGCATTGTGCGTTTACGGCGAGTTCGCCTTTTCATCCAGATGCTTCGGTGAGGATGATTCGCGATTATTTTGACGATGCGGGTGTGGCGTTGATGGGGTTACATGTGCGCGATGATCCAGGTTCTAATTTTCGGCAGGTTGAGTGGGATGTTCATCTGGCGCGGGCTCTTCGCTTGCGGTGTGCGAGTTTTCTCTGTGGTGCGCGTTCCCGCGAGGCGCGCGAGGCTCTGGTGAGGGGTGTGCAGGCGTTGCTTGAGAATATTCCAGATGTGACGCTGAATATCGGGAATGGGGTGGATACGTGTTTGGAAAGTGCGGCGGATTTTGATGTTTTGATGCCCGATTTGCCCGAGCGCGCACATATCTGGCTCAATGCGATGGATGTTGATAACGCTGTTGGGATTGTGGATAAGTATGTGGAGCGTATGGGTATGGTGACGATTGGGGAGGATGATATGGATGTGGTCCTCGCGCTCAAGGCGAATGGTTATGATGGTCCTGCGGTGCTCAATACCGCGGGTGGTTCTGTGGCGGATCTGCGGGTGAGGGTAGAAGGGGTTTTAACATGAGGAGTTTTTTATGAATGTTATTTTGATTGTGCTGGATACATGGCGTCGAGATCACGTGGGGTGTTATGACAATTCGCGGATTCACACGCCGAATATAGATCGTTTTGCCGAGCGGGGCGCGGTTTTTGAGAATGCGTATTTGGCTTCGTATCCCACGCTGCCGTGTCGCCGGGATATTGCGACGGGGCGATACGAGTTTCCATGGCGGGGATGGGGCGGTATAGAGCCTGATGATGTGACACTGGGTGGGACGGTGCATGAGGCGGGTAAGGTGTCCTATTTTTTTACGGATGTGTATCACCATTGGACGAGCAATCCGGGCAGTGGGTACTGGCGTCCGTTTTCGGGATTTGATTTTGTGCGCGGGCAGGAGCGGGACCGGTATGTGACGGATTCGGATATTGTTTTTGAGAATCGGACGCTGGATTATCCGCCGCATAACAGGCCCGAGCAACCGCATTTTCGCAATGCGCAATATATCCGGAAAGAAGAGCGCGACTGGTTTTCGCCGCAGTTGTTTTCGAGGGCGGCGCGGTGGCTTCAGCACAATGCCGATCAAGAGTTCTTTTTGATGATTGATTCTTTTGATCCGCACGAACCATGGGATCCGCCACGCCACTATGTGAAGTTGTACGATGATTCGGAAGACGATGTGATGGAGTATCCGGTTGCGCCTTACGATTGGGTGGATGGCAATTTGACGGAGGCGGAGTTGAAGCGGGTGCAGGCGATTTATGCGGGTGAGGTGACGATGGTGGATCGCTGGGTGGGGCATTTTCTCGATCAGGTTGAGAATATGGGGTTGATGGATGATACGATGATTATTCTCGCGTCGGATCACGGGACGCACAATGGCGATCACGGGCGCACGGGAAAGAACTGGGTGCTCTGGAATGAGATTACGCGGATTCCGATGATTGTGTGGCATCCCGAGTTTGGTCACGGTGCGCGTCCTGTGCAGTTTGCGCAGCCGGTTGATTATTTTCCGACTGTGGTAGAGGCTATGGGGTTGGGGGTGCCCGATGGGGTGAATTTGCACGGGCAGAGTTTGATTCCGTTTCTGCGGGATGAGGATGCGCCCGGGCGCGATGCGATTTTGTACGGTCAGTTTTCGGGGACGTGCAATATTACCGATGGGGAGTATGTGCTGTTGCAGGGGGTGGATGAGTCCAATCCGCCGGTGTATGCGTATTCGAGTATTATTGCGAATCGGAATCAGTTTGATTGGGGCGCCGATGTGCTTCGGAGCAAGCAGACGCCTGCGCGACATCCCGAGAAGCACAAGACGCGGTTGTATCACATGCCTTCGGATCCCGAGCAGGAGAATGATCTCGCCGATGGTGAATCAGATGCTCTGGCCCGTATGCAGCGTTTGATGGTTGAAAAGTTGCGCGCTATTGATGCGCCGTCGGAATTGTTGATTCGGTTGGGACTTAAAAAGGAGGGGTTATGGGACCGAATATTTTGATTATGATTGCAGATGATGCGACGTATCTCGATTTGTCGCTTTACGGTGGGCAGAATGTGGATACGCCGAATATTGACGGTTTGGCGCGGGAAGGTCTGGTTTTTAATCGGGCGTATTTGCCTATGGCGATGTGCAATCCGTGTCGTACGGCGCTTTATACGGGGTTGTACCCAGCGCGCAATGGTTCGTGCTGGAATCATTCTGCCGCGCGTCCGGGGACGAAGAGTCTTCCGCATTTTCTGGGGGATCTGGGGTATCGCGTGGGGCTTTGTGGCAAGAAGCACGTGGGTCCCAATAAGAGTTTTCCGTTTGAATATGTGCCGGGTATTGAGGGGGGATGCACACATCCCGATCCCGAGTTTGGCGTTGCGGGTATTCGCGCGTTTGTGGAAGCGTGTCGGGATACGCCTTTTTGTCTTGTGGCGGGTCTTTTTGAGCCGCACGCGCCGTGGACGCTGGGCAATCCCGAGCATTTTGATCTGGATGCGTTGAAGTTGCCTCCGTATCTGGCAGATACAGAGGAGACGCGGAGCGATTATGCCAGGTATTTGGCGGAGATTGAGGTGCTGGATCAGGAGGTCGGTGAGATTCTCGCGGTGCTGGATGAGTCCGGGAAGGCGGATAATACGCTGGTGATTTTTACGTCTGAGCAGGGGTCGCAGTTTCCCGGGTGCAAGTGGACAAATTGGAATACGGGTGTTCATACGGGTTTTATTGTGCGCTGGCCCGGCGTGGTGAAGCCGGGATATACCGATGCGGTTATTCAGTATGAGGATGTCGCGCCAACGCTGATTGAGGCTGCGGGCGGTGATTCCGATGCGATTGATTTTGATGGGTCGAGTTTTATGTCTGTGCTTTTGGGCGAGGCAGATGCGCATCGGGCGTTCGCGTATTTTATGCATAATAATATTCCCGAGGGTCCGCCCTATCCGATTCGCGCGGTGACGGATGGTACGTATCACTATATTCGCAATTTGACGCCCGAGGCGATCTATATTGAGAAGCATCTGATGGGGCAGTTTCGATGGCATCAGTACTGGCCAACGTGGGTTTTTGATACGACGTTTAATGAGCATACGCGGTTTTTGGTGGATCGATACATGCGCCGCCCGCCCGAGCAGTTGTATCGCATGGATGAGGATCCCTGCGAGTTGAATAATCTGGCCGATGATCCCGCGCACGCAGAGGCGAAGAAAAGCCTGTCTGCCGAGCTCGATTGCTGGATGAAACAACAGGGCGATTCCGGTGCCGAGATCGACACAGAAGACCAATGGCAAGCAGCTAAAGAAGGGAGACACTTTGGATCAGGATAGGCAGGATGGAAGGATGGACAGGATGAAAGGCAGGTCGCTCATTTAGTGCATATAGGGATGGACGGGATGTGGTGGAAATTGTCTGGATTTGGCACTGATGCTGTATATTATTGGGATGTGGAGGTAGCTGGCGTTTCGCGTTGTCGAAATGCAATACTTTGGAGAAAGGATTGATCATGAGCAGTCAGGATTCGCTTTTTGCCGATAGCGGGCTCCCGCCGCAATTGGTCGCTGACTTGCGTGATCTGAACCCGTGGTGGGAGGGCGATCCCATGCCTCTGCAACCGCAAACGCGCCGCCATCTGGTCGTGCAGATGCGTCGCCGTCTGGATGCGGAGATAGCTCCTATCATCGTGGTGCGAGGCCCGCGCCAGGTAGGAAAGACGACGGCACAGTTTCAAATTATTGCGGATTTGCTCGACGAAGGCGTGCCTCCCACAAGCATCCTTCGCGTGCAGTTTGAGGAATTGGCATCGTTGCAAAGGATAGAGGATCCGATTCTCGCCATTTCCCGCTGGTTTGAACGAAAGATAACAGGGGCGCGTTTCAATGCGTTAGCGCGAGATGGCCAGAAGGCATATCTCTTTTTTGACGAGATTCAGAATCTGGACGGCTGGGATGCACAACTCAAGTTTCTCGTAGATAATGCCTCTGTGAAAGTTGTCGTTACTGAAAGTTCCGAACTGGAGACTGAAAGAGGCTGGTATAGTCTGGCAGGGCGCACTAACACTATTGACGTCGGAAGCCCTGACAGAGCGTCCTGAACTCACCACATTAGCCGGGCATCTCGCGGAGAGTATTTTCGGCGCAACTGCCTCGACGATTCACGGATTGGACATCGCCCATTTTCCCGAACGGGGAATAGACCGCGAAGTGGATTTTGTTTTGACTGTCGGTGCTCAACGCGTGCCGGTAGAAATCAAATATCAACGCAGGATAGATCCCTTACGGGATACGCTGGGCATTCGGTCATTTCTCGAAAAATCAGTGAACAATGCCGCTTTTGGCCTGCTGATCACGCAGGACAATTCCGAAGAAGTTGACGATCCCCGAATCGTTAGCATGCCCCTGTCAACCTTCATGCTTCTCAGATGATGAGATGTGGTGGAAACTGTCTGAAGCGGTGTGCAACTGGTGTCAGGCCAGTTCATCAGGATGGGCAGAGCCTGCACTGGAGTGGTTCTATCCAGTAATGAAAAGATGGACAGGATGAGGGTTTGGTGGGATGGTCGAGATGGTGTTGGGGACGGTCCCCTGCTTAAGACATGTAGGGGCAGGCCCCGTACCCCCTACGCGGTAGGCTCCCGTCTGTCATCGCAGTAGTGGAACAGCAGAAAGGAAAGATGTGAAGCCAATTATCTTACAACTGAAATCTACTGATATCGAAGCAGTGGACGATTTAATGAAACACAACATTAGGACGCTCGGCTTTCTTACCAAAGAAACTCTTTTAGACGGTTTTATAAAAAAAGGAGGCGCGTTAGGTGCCAAAACTGATGATGGTCAACTTGTGGGATATCTTCTTTTTGCTGCTTATACAAACTATTTCCGTATAGCCCAACTTTGCGTGTCAGAAAATTCTCGAGACCAAGGCATCGCAAAGCAGCTTATTGAGTTTCTAAAGAATTCTGCTACTACCCAGAAGGTCATAAAACTACATTGCCGTCGTGATTTTCCAGCGGATAAGCTTTGGCCTCAATTAGGGTTTGTGGCCTTTGGTGAAAAACCTGGGCGATCTAAAGACGGGCATCTTCTGACTCATTGGTGTCTTACTCTGGCCGAAGATGACCAATTGAAACTTTTTCAAGCGAAAACATCAGATGACACTTTTGATGTCATTATTGACGCGCAAATTTTCTTTGATTTTGATGAGATAGATAGTGACAAGTCAGGGCCCTCCAAAGAGCTACTCTCTGATTTTTTTATAGATTCTCTCAACCTTCGGGTTACGGATGAAATATTCAATGAAATCAACCGAAATAGCGATCTCAATCAGCGCATAAAATCCCGAAATAGAGCCCAAAATTTCTTTCCGGTAGAGCCCGAGCCACGCTTGGTTGAAAATTTTGATGAAATTTTAAGGAAAATTTTACCCGATAATAGGCCAAACCAGGAATCCGATGTTAGACAATTAGCAAAGGCTGCTGCTTCCGATATAAACACTTTTGTTACAAGGGACCAAGCTTTTTTAAAAAAGGCAAAGAAAATTTCCGAACTGACTAAGCTTCAGGTGTTATCCCCGAATGAGTTAATTATTCAACTCCACGAACTTTCCGAAAGGCAATCTTATACACCCGCTCGTGTTTCGGGCTTTAGTCTTGAATGGCGCCGATTGAAATCTGGTGAACTTGCAGTTTTTCCATTTGATTCATTCCTTGTCCAAGGAGAGAGAAAAGGTAATTTCAGAGAAAAATTGAATGTTTTTCTTGCGAAGCCCAATCAATATGAATGCAAGATACTCTGGTTAAAAAATAAAGCCATAGCGCTTAGAGTTCTCACGAATAGTGGGAAAAAAATACTTGCTGTACCTTTTAGTAGAGTCTCATCTTCTGTGGATTCACTATTCGAACGTTATCTCATTGTGGATACTGTTGACAAGGCCGTAGAAAAGAATCTCAGCATGGTGAAATTTGAGCAAGCCTCTCTTACTCCTAGCCTAGAGTCAGATCTTTTGATGATGGGATTTACAAAATGTAACGACGGTTTTGTGAGATTTTGTTTTTCGCGTTGCCTTGAACGCCAAGAAGTATTATCTGCTATTGCTGAATTATGTCCCGAATCCACAAGTAATTATCAGAATATGTCAGATATTGAGCTTGTCCGACACTGTTCACCTTTGAATTTGGGGACTGTTCAGAATTACTTTCTAATACCGATTCGCCCAGGTTATGCGATGAGTCTTATTGACATCCACCAATCAGCCGAAGATCTCTTCGGAGGAAATACCAAGGTATTGTTGCGCTGGGATAACATTTATTATAAAAAGAAAACTCACCATAAGATGCTTAAGCCACCCGCCCGGATTTTGTGGTACGTAAGTGGTAAAAAACAAATTGTGGCGGTATCCCACCTTGATGATGTTGAGATAGGTACTCCCAAAGTGCTATTCAAGAAATTTAAAAATCTCGGGATACTGGATTGGAAGCATCTCTATGAAATGTGTGGTCGTAATACAGAAACAGAGATCATGGCGTTGAGATTTTCGCACACATTTCCTTTTCCACAGCCGGTTTCATTAGAGGCGATGAGAACGGTTTTCAAAGAGGATAATGTTGGGCTGGGGCTACGATCTCCATTAAAAATACCTACAGAAACATTCTGTAAACTCTTTCACCTTGGATACCCGGGTAGGCCATGAACACAATAACAAAACCATTACTTTTGTCATTGAAGCCTTGTTATGCAGACTTGATTTTTGAAGGATTAAAAAAAGCCGAGTTGCGTAGGCGTATTGCGTCCTGTATAGAGGACCGTGATGTATTTATTTACGTGTCAAGCCCTGTCAGGCAACTCCGCGGCGGTTTCCGCGTGGGACATGTTTGGCAGGGTTCGCCCGAGGAAATTTGGAATGAGGTATCTGAACTCGCTGGTGTCGATAAGCGAGGTTTTGATACCTATTATGAAGGGTGTGAAATTGCTTATGCCCTGCAAGTCACGGACGTTTGGGAATATGAAAATCCGGTTGATTTGAGCAAGCTGAGAAATCTATTCTCGAATTTTGTAGCTCCTCAATCCTGGCGGTATGTTAAGCCTGAAGAATATCGATCTTTCCAAAAAATGAAACGCCAAATAAAGGAAGATGTGTTCAATGGCTGACTTAACTGCTCATGAGAGCGAAAGCCAGCGTGTCCAGAAAGTTGGGCAAGTATATCGCGACAAAGGCTATGATGTGTTGATCGAACCTCAGGGCGATCAATTACCTGATTTTTTACAGGCGTTTCGGCCAGATTTGATTGTGCATAAAGGCGATGAGCATATTGTGGTCGAAGTAAGAGTGCGTGGACAGGTTTCTGATTTTCCTCAAGTCAATGAATTGGCAAAAATTGTCAAAAACGAGGCTGACTGGAAATTTGAGTTGTTTTTATTGGGACCAGAAAATTCATTTTTTGTGAATGGAGCTTCGCTATTTACTGTCGAAGAAATTCGTTCAAAAATTGTGGAAGTGGCTCTATTTGTGGAAAACGGGCATTTAGAGGCTGCATTTCTTGTGGGGTGGTCTTTGGCGGAAGCGACTTTGAGAGTCCTGGCGGTGAAAGAGGAAATAGCGGGCGAAACAGCAACGCCCGATTATCTGCTTAAGCAAATGGCTTTTGAAGGGATCATTGCACGAGAAACATATCACGAACTCAAACACGCACAGAAAACGCGAGATGCGGTTGCCCATGGTTTTAAGTCGCCGCAACTCACTGTTGAGACGGTGCAAGAATTGATTGATTTGATTGATGGGGTTCTGCTACAGGAATTAGATAATGTGGCAGAGGATTAGTACACGCCAGTGGGAATCTGGCTAAAAGTTAGAATGGAATAGGACCGTTGCTGATCTTCCTACATTGGAGAATTTCCCTTTTATATCTATTTTGGGTATCTTGATTTCGGAAATAGAGGAGTTAAACAATTTCAGTGTCAACCAGGTGTTTGTAATAGTTTTCCTTCGACATCTTACAGGATACAATTTTTCGGTATTGACTTATTGAAACATGTAGTTGGCGACAAATGGTTTTCAAAAGTCCATCTCCAATATCTTGAGTGCCGCGGCTTACAACCGTCCTTACACGTACTTTTCCAGCGTCAAATATCCATATTTCATGTTTTCTTCCTTCTTTTTTAACAAATTTGAGCTTTCTCAGTACCTTTCTTCGGTGTTCTTTCACATTCATACCCCGAAAACCTTTTTCAAGAATTGATATCGTCTTTTCTGATATGGAGAAATGTTATCAGAAATATTTTTATCGTCTGAAAGTTCATCAATAACAATCTCTGTTAAACACTCTAATGCTTCTTCCAAATCATCACTACTACCCGCGATAATGTCTGGGAAATCCTTAAAATATACCGCCCAAGACCCATCTGGAAATTCTTCAAAAATGATAGGCCAATGTCCGGAAGGCAGGGGTAAATCAATTTGAAATTCATGGACTGGAGAAGATATACCTTGTCCTTTATTTTTTTTTGCAAAAGGCAACTTATGCGTTAGCAGTCTTTCATTGTTGTCATCCGTAAGTCGATTTCTCCACCAATGATAAAGGAAGCGAGAGGCAGTGTTCTCTTCTGATAGCACATTCTCTGCTTTTTCCATACACCTGTCTCCTTGTATGCGCCTATTGGCGCGTGGCTTCTGCTGTGTATGCGCGGATTGCGCTGTTTTTTGAAGGATAAAAAACTCCTTGACATAAAGTCAAGTAACTTTTTGCATGTACAGCATTTCGGCCCTATCCTACATAAGCCCCTTTTTTAGCGCGTTACATATCTGGGACGATTGATTGCTTCTGCAACCTGGATATGTGCTACATCTTCGGTTTTGGGACGTACGACGATATCAATGTCCCGGTCCAATGCCCGCAAGAAAGACAACAGACGCTCGATAGAAAATCCGCCCAGTCGTCCGTTTTTGAGCGCGGATACTTTGGGTTGGTCGATGCCGAGAACACCTGCGGCTTTTTTTTGCGTCCAACCTTTTTGTTGGATGATTTTACTGATTTGAATTGCCAGGTCTGATTTTGCCAATTCTTCATCAGGACGATCAAATCCCAGGTCCTTAAAAACGTTGCCGGCCCCTACGGTGTAGTTTGCTTTTTCGCTCATGTTCTATTTTTCCAGTATTTTTGTGGTTTTGCATACACAAGATATAATATGCTAAATTCAGCATATTTATGCAAGTTCATTTTTTAGGGAGGATTCGCAGTGTCCCATCAACCAAATATTGTAGTTATTATTACCGATCAACAGCGCACGGATACGATGGCGTGTTATGGCAATGAGTGGATTCAGTCGCCGCATCATGACGCACTGGCCGCGCGCAGTTTTGTTTTTGAGAATGCCTATGTGACGCAGGCGGTTTGTACGCCGGCGCGCGGGTCGTTGATTACCGGGCTTTATCCGCATTCGCATGGGTGTGTGGTCAATGGGATCCCGCTGAGGGAGGAGACGTTGTCCATAGCGGAGATGATGCCCGATGCGTACCGCAAGGGGTATGTGGGCAAGTGGCATTTGGGAGATGATGGCAACTGTCAGCACGGGTTTGACGAGTGGTGCAGTATTGCGGATGGGTGCGGGTACCACCAGTGGCTGCTGGATCAGGGCTTTGCGCCGAATGTGCCCAACAGGTTTACGCCCCAACAACGCGCGGAGATGCCGGCTTCCGCGCAGATTGGGGCTTATGTGGGCGCGGAGTCCGAGCGGTTTATTCGCGAGAATACGGAGCGTCCTTGGCTGCTCGTTGCCAGTACGTTTGAGCCGCATCCGCCTTATCGGGGACCTTATGACGGGTTGTACGATCCGGAGGAGATTCCGGTGGGACCGACGTTTTTGAAGCATCCAGAGGGGCATTCGCTGTTTAACCGCGTGCGCTCGGATTTTTATCGCAATACTACGGATGCGCGGGTTGTGGCGGAAGATATGACGCGGGATGAGAATTGGCGGAAGTTGCGGGCGCAGTATTTGGGCAATGTGAAAATTGTGGATGATGCCATTGGTCAGATGGTGCAGGCGCTGGATGAGACGGGTCAGATGGAGAATACGATTTTTGTGTTTACGAGTGATCACGGCGAGATGGCGGGCGATCATCGCATGTGGGAGAAGCGGGCGTTTTACGAGGAGTCGGCACGGGTACCGTTTTTGATGCATGTGCCGTGGTTGAGTACAGAGCAGACGCGGGTGGATGGGGTGTTTGGTCACGCGGATCTGGTTCCGACGCTTTTGGATCTGGCAGGGCTGCCGATTCCAGACCAGTGTCAGGGTGAGAGTGTGGCAGGTGCGTTGACAGGTGAACGCGATTTGAAGGCGCATATGGCGTTTATGGAGTGGAATGGGATTGGCGACCGCAATTTGGGGAATCCGGATATCAATTTGGTGGCGACGCTGCCGTGGCGTTGTGTTGTGACGGGCGACCGGTGGAAGTTGAATTTGTGTGCGGGCGATCAGTGCGAGTTGTTCGATTTGAATACCGATCCTTTTGAGGAGCATAATTTGTTCGATGCGCCCGAGCATCGGGACCGCGTTCGCAATATGTCGGCGGCGATTCGCTTGTGGCAGCACGAGACGGGCGATACGGCACCTTTGCCGAGTATATAAAAAAACGAATCAACGAATAGACGAATCAACGAAACGGGGTATGAAGGCGAGTAATTCGAGCATGACTGCGCCAGCAGTTCATCAACGAATCGGGAGAATAAAAATGGGTTTTTCGTATTGTTTGAATACCAGCACGATTCGCAATGAGGGCGTTTCTGTGGTTGATGCCATCGATATCGCGGCGGATGCGGGGTATGAGGGGATTGAGCCATGGGTAGCAGAAATTGATGCGTGGGTTGCGGGGGGTGGTTCGCTGTCTGAGATACGCGATAAGGCAGCGGGTAGGGGGATTCAGATTGTCAATTTGATCGCGTTTTTTGAGTGGTCAGTGCCAGAGGATGAGGAGCGGGCAAAGGGGCTTGAAGAGGCGCGTCGCTGTTTTGAGATGGCCGATGCGCTCAATTGCACGTATGTCGCGGCACCGCCTTTTGGGATTCGAGACCGGGATGTGGATTTGTTTTCTGTGGCGCGTCGCTATGGTGAGTTGATGGATGAGGTTGCCGGGTTTCGAGCGAAACCTCTGCTGGAGTTTTGGGGTATTGCACAAACTCTGGGTACGTTGGGCGAGGCTTTGCTGGTGGCGGCTGAATGCGGGCGGCCCGATACGGTGCTGCTGGCGGATGTTTATCATATGTACAAGGGGAGTGGACATTTTCACGGGCTGGAACATCTGGGTCCGGGCAAGCTGGGGCTGGTGCATGTGAATGATTATCCAGCGTCGCCCGGCAGGGATACCATAACAGATGCGGATCGGGTTTATCCGGGGGATGGCTTGGCGCCCTGGGCAGAGATTTTGGCGGGGTTTGAGAATGCGGGGTATGAGGGGATGTTGTCTCTGGAGTTGTTTAATCCGGGTTATTGGGAGAAGGGGTCTGTTGTGGTTGCTGAAGAGGGTCTGGCAAAGCTCAAGGCGTGTGTGGAATGAGTTCGAAAAATATTTTTGGCAATGCGCTACCCGCGCGTGTGCCGTTTTATTATGGCTGGGTGGTTCTGATTTTTGCGGCGGTTGCGATGGTGGCGACGCTGCCGGGCAGAAGTGTTGGTATTGGTTTGATTACGGAGCCTTTGATCGCGGATCTGGGGATTTCCCGGCTCGATTTTGCCAGGATGAATTTCTGGGCGACGATTTTTGGGGCGTTGTTCAATTTGATCTGCGGGGTAACTATTGATCGCTTTGGGGTTCGCGCTGTTGTGACAGGGGTGCTATTTGTTCTGAGTCTGGTGGTTTTGGGTTTTAGTCAGGTGGCAGGTGCTGGTTTTTTGCTTTTGTTGCTGGTTTTGATGCGGGGTGTGGGGCAGAGCGCGCTGTCTGTGGTTAGTTTGACGATGGTTGGCAAGTGGTTTGTGCGGCGGTTGAGTGTTGCGATGGGTATTTTTGCCGTGCTTATGAGTCTGGGTTTTGCGGTTGCTATTGTTGTTGCTGGTGATGTTGTGCTCAAGCAGGGTTGGCGGGTTATGTGGTCGGGGCTGGGGTGGATTTTGATGGTTCTATCTGGTTTGTGTCTGCTATTTGTTCGTCGAGATCCGGAGGCGGTTGGGCTGGATACCGAGGTTGTAAAAGATGATGAGTCGGATGAGCCGGTGATTGGATTTACGCTCGTACAGGCATTGATGACACCGGCTTTTTATGTGTTTGCTATTGGGAGTGCGCTCTACAATCTGGTTATTGCGGGGGTGATGCTGTTCAATCAGTCTATATTGAGGGAGTTGGGGTTTGATGAGACGGTGTTTCAATATGCGATGGCGGTGTTTATGGCGACGGGTTTGTTGGGGAATTTTACAGCGGGGTGGGCGGCGCGCCGATGGTCTTTGGGCAGGCTGATGACGATTGCGATGCTGGCGGTTGGCGTTTATTTGATCGCGTTTCCGGAGCTTAAAACGCCGGGGCAAGCGCTGACACATGCGGGATTGCTCGGTTTTTCAGGTGGCGTGGTTTCGGTGATTTTTTTTACGGCGTGGGCAGATATTTTTGGCCGTCTTCATCTGGGTAAGATTCAGGGGGCGGCACAGGTGTTTGCGGTTTTGGCTTCTGCAACAGGTCCGTGGTTTATGGAGTCTATTTTTAGTTCTGCGGGATCTTATGCACCCGCGTTTTACGCGCTGTCACCAGCGGTGTTGATAGTTGCCGTTTTTGCCTGGTTTGTGAATATTCCCAGGCCAGAAGATGCGCCGGTATAGTTTTTAGAGGGGTGTGTATGAAGTGGATCTTTATTTTTGCAGTTGGTATGGCCAGTGCGGCGCTGGCACAGGATATGCCCTGGCACTATGATTTTGAGGATGAGTCCGGGGCCTACCGGGTAGATGCGGGCAGCGAGGTGTCGCTTTCGATGAGGCGGTACAAAGGGGGACAGCACTCCTTGAAGTGGTCATGGCAGAATAATGGGCGGATTTTGTTCACGGATCCCGCGCCGGGACGCAATAAGGCGCTGACCGGGTTTCGGGCGTGGGTGTATAACGAGGTGGCGCTCGATGAGGTGCTGACGTTTCGGTTTGGGACAGAGTCTGAATTGGCTGCAAATAATCCGCGCTACCAGTTTGAGTTTGGTTTGAATTTCACGGGCTGGCGGGCGATGTGGATCCATTTACGGGATGATGCGCGGAACAGGTCTTATGAGGGGGCGAGAAATGGGCGTGTGACGGCGTTTGAAATCAGGGCACCGAATAGCGGGGCTGTTTATCTGGATCTGGTGGCGTTGGTGGAGAGAATTCACCCCAGGCGGTCTCCAGATGCTCAGGTTCCCTTTGTCAATGCGAATAGAGCAGATAGGAGCCGCGAATATCGATGGAGTCAAAACAGGTTGCCGGGTCCTCTTCCTTTGCAGATTACCGATGATGAGAGACAGGCGTTTGAGACGATTGCCCGGCGATATGAGGCGTGGGTGCTGGGTGCTGGGGTGAAGGATGACCAGCGGGAGCCTGTGAGGATTCGGCTCAATGAGCTTAAAGACTATATAAGACGCGGGTATCGTAGCTTGGCGGATTACGAGATTCGACGCGAGGATGACCGCATTTTGGGGAAGCCCCTGTTTGCCGAGCTGTCGCCCTATGAACCCCTTTTTCAGAGTGTTTTTCAGGGGGTTTTGTTGCGTCTGGTGCTGGATTATCGGTTGAATGGGAATGAGGAGGCGAGAGACCGGGTGATAGATATTTTCGATTATTTGCACGATCAAGGTTGGGCAGATGGCAGTGGTGTTGGGGCGATGCATCACGAGTTTTTGCGGGTTGCGGGATATGCCCATGCCGTGTATTTGATGCGGGATGTTTTGCGGAGCAAGGGGTTACTGGCGCGAGAGTTGGCGACGCTGAAATGGTTCAGTATGTTTGGCGAGTTGTATGAGGATCCGCAGGTGCCGGGCGCGAATGCGGATTTTTTGCGTTCGGTGGCGATGTATCGGTTGTTGTGCATTTTGATGATGGACGATTCGCCCGAGAAGGTGGCGAATATGCGTCGCTATATTGTATGGCTCAATAATGCACTATCTATTGCGCCTGGGTGGCTGGATACGATTAAGCCGGATTTTGTGGGTTTTCACCATCGAGGTATTTACGCGAGTGGGTATGCGCCAAATGCTTTTCACGTGGCTTCTGTGCTGGTGTATTTGTTGTATGATACGCCTTTTGCAGTTGCGGATGATAAGCGCGATAATTTGAAGCAGGCACTGTTGACGTCCAGGATTATGGCGAATACGTATGATATTTCAATGGCTGTTAATGGTCGTTTTCCGCGGAATACAGCGGTGGCTACCAAACTTTTGCCGGCGTATATGTATGTGGCTTTGAGCTATTCTCCGGTGGATGCGGAATTATCGGGCGCGTTTATGCAGCTTTGGAGACCTCAATCGCAGTTGCTGATAGAAGATTTGTTTGAGCGGGTATCGGTGCGGCTGATGTATTTGCACACGCCGGGTGCGATGCAGATGATGGCAGATTTTGCAGAGGCGGGGTACGCACCTGCCGCTCCGCCGTCCGGGCACTGGACTCTGCCTTATGGCGCGCTGTCCATACATCGGCGTGGGGACTGGATGGTGAGTATGAAGGGGTGGAGCAAGTACGTGTGGGATTACGAATCGTCGGGGAGGAATAATCCGCTCGGTCGTTATTTGAGCTATGGGACGATGCTGATTTACGCGAATGGCGATCCGGTTGGCCGTGAGGCGAGTGGGATTGTGCGAGATGGATGGGATTGGAGTATGTGGCCCGGTACGACGGCGATTCGCCTGAGTCATGAGCAGCTCAAACACGAGGGACGCGATCGCAATTTTTCGGATGAGACTTTTGTGGGTGGGGTGAATTTGGAGGGACAAGATGGCGTGTTTGCGCTGAAGTTGCACGATACGAGATTCAATACGAGTTTTCGGGCGGTTAAGACGGTGTTCTGTTTTGACGATGTGCTGGTTTGCCTGGGGTCGGGTATTGAGAATGATGATGGTGGGCATGCGACGGTGACGCCGCTATTTCAGGCGGCTATCTCTGAGGACCGTTCTACGGGGGTGAATGGGGAAAGTGTGCATGCGATTCCATACATGTTTTCGGGGACAATGGGGCAGAGGGCATGGCTGATGGATTCTCTGGGCAATGGGTATGTGGTTCCCGATGGGGGCGATTTGCGGGTGCAGCGTCAGGTGCAAGTTTCTAAAAATTATGGTAGGGATAGCGGCGGTACAGGGGCTTTTGAACTGGCGTATCTGGATCACGGGAGCGCGCCTCAGGATGCGTCGTATCACTATGCCGTGCTGGTTCAGAGGTCGCCGGATAGGGTGCGTGCGTTTGCGAGTTCACCGGAATACTATGTGTGGCGGCAAGATGGTCAGGCACATATTGTGCATCACCGGGGGATGAAGGCGACGGGTTATGCGCTGTTCGATAAGGATGCAAGGCCGACAGGTGGACCTGTTGAGGCTGTATCTTTGCCGAGTTTGGTGATGGTCCGAGAAGTGGGTGACGGGTTATTGCTTTCTGTTGCTGATCCGGATTTTGGGTGGGACTGGGAGATTCAAACGCCGCACCGTCAGGATGGTTCGCTGATTGTCAATCAGGCGAGTATGCCGCGGAAGGTGGAGGTGACAGTGCGCGGAAAATGGCGTTTGGATGGTGCGTATGATCTGGCGGACGCAAGGGTTCAGTCGGATCAGACGATTGTGGCGTTTATGTGTCAGGATGGTAAGAGTGTGGAGGTGAAGTTGGTGAGGGCGGATTAGGCGTTTGGAGAGAAAAAATTAATAGCAAGCCTCTTGACTCAAATGGGGATATAGGATAAATTGAGCCATTGGTTATAACGAGTTTTTTGATTTTATTTTTTGGAGGATTGGATGATTTTTGAGGACGATGTGATCCTCGAGGATGAGGATAAAGAGGAAGACGGCGCGTCGAAGAACGGTATTTTGAACAAGGGACTGATAGATGCGCGTACGATTTTGATTTCCGATCCCGTGGATCACAAATTGACGGCTAAGGTGACGGCGCAGTTGCTGTTTTTGGATCATGAAGATCCAGAAGAACCGATTAAAATTTTTATTAATTCGCCCGGCGGTAGTGTGTACGATGGGTTTGCGATTTACGATATGATTCGGTTTATCCGCCCCAGAGTAAAAATTATCAGTGCGGGTCTGTCAGCCAGTGCGGCGACGGTGATTATGATGGCGGCAGATAAGGCAGATCGGCTGGCTTTGCCAAATTCTCGCCTTATGATTCATCAGCCCTCAATGCGGTTTCAAGGGGTGGCTGAAGATGTGCGACGCACGGCTGAGGAGGTCGTGAAGATTAAGAAGAAGATTAACGAGATGTATGCCGATGAGACCGGTCAGCCACTTGAAAAGATTGAGGAAGATACGGATCGAGATTATTGGATGAGTCCCGATGAGGCTGTGGAATACGGGTTGATCAGCCGGGTTGTGAATGGGTTTGATGAGATAGGTGAGTGAAGGCAATTAAAAATTAAGAATTTATGTTGCGCAGTACTTCAGATAAGCCCTCACAAAAACACACCCTCACAAAACGCCATCAATCAAAGCCATTATGCACAGCGCGCAAGTCCGTCTCGCAGCGGGCATCCTTATGGTATCCCAACTGTGCAGGCCACAGCATGGCGTATTATCACAAAAACGCTTTGCGCTGTGCAAGCCCCCCGCAGGGGCGCCCTTTTTTTGCTTCATTTTTTTGGGCGCGCAAAAAAATGAAGTCGCCGAAGGCATGAAAAGGAAATATATAGAAAAACTCTATTTATACCACAACAGTAGGAATTATGTACACCGCATCTATTTTTTAAAAAAGTCTCCGAAGTAAGGAGACTTTTTCTTTTTTTAATTGAGATACTGATGAATACACTTGAGAACAAAAGTATTACCCCGCATTGGATGATGCGTCTTTTGGGCGCGAGGACGGCAACGATTTTAATTTCATCTGATAGTCTGATTTTGGAGAGGGGCGGGGGCAAACGCTTTGCCTTATGCGCTGAAAATTTGACGCGAGAAGATGTATTACACCGGGGGAGGCTGTTTTTTGAACTGGTGTTGCCGACGGATCGCGGAGAGGAGCGGCTGAAGGGGTTGGGCAAATCAGAGGTGGAGGGATTTTTCGACTGGTTGGAGGATTATTGGTATTGGTTGGAGGAGTCTCAAAAGTTCGCGTCAGAGGTGCGGCGGTGTGCCGAGGAGATTAATCTATTGCTGGATGAAGGTTATCTGCGCAGTTCCCGTTTGTTGAAGGTAAAAGCGATGGCGCAGGATATGCTCGATCAGTTTCGCATGGTGCCGGCGGTAGGGTATTTGGATCGCAAGCGCCATGCCGATTTTACGCTGGTGCAGGAGGTGGCGCACTGGGGCGATCAAGAGGTGGAAGATTTTCGCGCGCAGTATGTCAAGCGCCTCAAAGAAGCGTTTTCGACCTTTTTTGATGGGGTGGAGAGCAATCCGCTGAGCGAGAGCCAGCGCGATGCCTGTGTGATAGACGAGGACAATAATCTGGTGCTGGCTGGTGCGGGTACTGGCAAGACGAGTGCGATGGTGGGGCGTGCGGGTTTTTTGGTTGAGAGCGGGCAGGCACGGCCCGATGAGATTCTTATGCTGGCTTTTGCGAATAAGGCGGCACGAGAGATGCAGGAGCGGCTGGATGAGCGCGTGGATAAGAAAGGTGTTGTTGCGAGTACGTTTCACAAGTTGGGCAAGGATATTATTGCTTCGGTCGAGAAGGTGCAGCCTTCGATTTCTCCTCTGGCAACAGATGGCGCGTTGCTTGAGAAGCATGTCGATGGGTGGTTTGAGGCGTTGCTCGCGATTCCGACCTATAGACAATGGGTTCTGGATTATCTGGGTTATTACAGGTATCAGGAGGTCAATCCCTTTGATTTTAAAACCCAGGGGGAGTACTTTGAATATATTTTTGCGAATGAGATTCGCACCTTGAAGGGGGAGATGGTAAAGGGTTTGGGTGAGTTGTGGATTGCCAATCATCTGTTTATGCTGGGGGTGGCGTATCGATACGAGGCTGATTATGAGCATGAGACGAGGAGTCCAGAGTATCGGCAATATCAACCCGATTTTTATCTTCCAGATTACGGTATTTATCTGGAGCACTTTGGTATAGACCGCGATGGGAATACGGCGCCTTATGTGGAGAAGAAGAAGTATCACGCGGGGATGGAATGGAAGCGCGGAGTTCACGAGAAGTACGAGACGCGCTTGATTGAGACCTTTCACTACGAATATTCCGAAGGTCGCTTGCTAATTGGCTTGCAGGAAAAATTAATACAGGCCGGGGTACAATTTAATCCGCGTTCGACAGATGAGATGCTGGATACGCTGAGGGAGTTTGGGGCGATTCGCGATTTGACTCCGTTGCTCGCAGATTTGTTGAGGCGGTATAAGAGCCATTTGCCTCGTCCAGATCAACCGTGGACAGAGTTTGTTCAGGGCGACGATCTGAGTCTGGCTCAGCAGCAGGCTTTGAAAATTGTGGTGCCGATTTATGAGAAGTATGAAGCATTTTTGAAAGAAAATAAGCACATTGATTTTGACGATATGATTGGCAGGGCAATCGCGTATGTGCAATGTGGTCGCTTTGTTTCGCCCTGGCGGTACATTCTGGTGGATGAGTTTCAGGATATTTCCGAGCCGCGTGCGCGGTTGGTCCGGGCGCTGAGAGAGTCTGTTGGTGCGTGTTCTCTGTTTTGCGTGGGCGATGATTGGCAGTCGATTTATCGCTTTACGGGTAGTGATATTCGGTTTACTACGGATTTTGAGGCGAGGTTTGGGGCGACTAAAATTACGGTGCTGGATAAGACTTTTCGGTTTAATAATAGTATTTGCGATGTTGCTTCCCGGTTTGTGATTGAGAATCCGGCTCAGGTTAAGAAGGCGTTGACTACGCACGCGATGGTAAATTATCCCGCGGTTTCACTGTTGCGCGAGAAGAGGCGTCGCGGTTCAGAGGCGGATCTTGACGATCGGTTGGATCGTGTGCTGGCGCATGTCGCCGAGCGGGCGGAAGAGGGTAGTTCGGTTTATTTGTTGGGCAGGTTTCGTTTTAACTTGCCCAATGACACGCAGATGATGATGTTGAGGAAGCG
The DNA here is from genome assembly GCA_026705765.1 of Gemmatimonadota bacterium. Taxonomy (NCBI): domain Bacteria; kingdom Pseudomonadati; phylum Gemmatimonadota; species Gemmatimonadota bacterium. The sequence goes on along the minus strand of JAPPAB010000137.1, from coordinate 12,758 downwards.
GTTCCCTTCTTTGTCTATTGCGTGTAATACCGTTCACGGTGCGAAGGGTTTGGAGGCGGATTATGTGGTGGTGCTGGGGCTTGAACGCGGTCAGTACGGTTTTCCTTCGCAGAAGACTTCGCATTCTTTGCTCGAGGCGTTGTTGCCCGCGTTAGATCCTTTTCCACATTCGGAGGAGCGCCGTTTGTTTTATGTTGCGCTGACGCGCGCCAAACAGCGCGTGTATTTGATTGGGGATATGGCGAATGCTTCTGAGTTTTTGGTCGAGTTGTTGAAGAATAAATATCCGCTGGCGCTGGACGATTTTGAGACCCGTTTGGAACAGGCGTTTTTTGAGCGCATTCGCTGTGTGAAGTGCAAGACGGGTACGCTTGTTGCCGTGCAGGGAAAGTCGTTTTACGGTTGTAGCAATTATCCGTTGTGCAATCATACTGAGAGCGGATGTCAACAGTGTGGCAATCCGATGCAGCGCGTTGGGCGATTTAAAATATGTCTCGATGCCGATTGTGATTCATGGTTGCCAGTTTGTCCGAAGTGTGGCGCGGATATGGTTCAGCGCAAGGGGCGCTATGGGGTTTTCTGGGGGTGTAGGAATTTTCGCGGAGATGATGATATTTCTTGCCGGCATACGGAGAATAATATTTCTTTTTCTTCGTGAAAGGAGCGGGCGTGATGGTGTTGCCCAGTATGCGATTGGATGATAAGGTGGTGCTGGTGACGGGTGCGGGTTCGGGTATTGGACGGGCGATTGCACTGGCAGTGGCTGAGGTGGGTGCCGATGTGGCGGTGTGTGAGGTGCCGCAGAAGATCGATGCGCTGGATGAGGTGTGCGAAGCGGTTGAAGATTTGGAGCAGCGGGCGTTGCCCTTGGCGTTGGAATTGCCGGATTTGGAGAGTATTGATGCTGCGGTGAGCCGGGTTGTCGATACTTATGGCCGGGTTGATGTTCTGGTGAATAATGCGGGTGTGAATATTCCCAGGGATGCGCTCGAAGTGACAGAGGCGGATTGGGATGGGGTGCTGGATGTGAATTTGAAGGGGTTGTTTTTTATGTCGCAGCGCGTGGCGCAGTCGATGATTGAGACGGGTGGTGGCAAAATTGTGAATATTGCGTCGCAAAATGGGGTGGTGGGCTATTACAAGCGGGCGGCTTATTGTTCGAGTAAGGCCGGTGTGGTGAATCTGACGCGGGTGTTGGCTGTGGAGTGGGCACCCCATCAGATTACGGTGAATGCCGTGGGTCCGACGTTTATTTTGACGCCGTTGACACAATCGACGTTTGATAATGAAGAGTTGCGCGAGGATTTGCTTTCTCGCATTCCTTTGGGGCGCGTGGGACAGCCCGAAGATGTGGTGGGTGCGGTGGTGTTTTTGGCGAGTCCGGCTGCCGATCTCATTACAGGGCATACGCTGCTGGTGGATGGCGGTTGGACAGCGCTTTGAGGTGGGAATAATGACGAGTTCTGAAAATACAGGCCAGGGACCGCTGTTTACAGATCCCGATCCAGATGTTGCACGGGCGTTTTTTCGAGAGAAGAAGGGCGCGTTGACAGATAAGCTGATATCTGTGTCTGATGCTGTTGCCCGGTTTGTGCACGATGGGGATTATCTGGCTTCTGGCGGGTTTGGGGGGAACAGGATTGCGACGGCTCTTTTGCACGAGGTTGTGCGGCAGGAGCGAACGGATCTGGGGTTTGCCGGTCATACGACGACGCACGATTTTCAGATTTTGGCGGCGGGTACGCGTACGGGGAAGCAGATTTTTTCGCGGTTGGATGCGGCATATATTTTGGGGTTGGAAGCGCGCGGGTTGTCGGCACAGGCGCGGCGGTTGATGGAGAGTGGAGAGGTGGAGGTGTGTGAGTGGACAAATTACGCGCTGGCATGTCGGTTTCGGGCGGCGGCGACGGGTGTGCCTTTTGTGCCTGTTCGCAGTATGTTGGGGACGGATACGTTTCGGGAGAGTGCGGCTAAGGAGATCGCGTGTCCTTTTACGGGCAAGTCGCTGACGGTTGTGCCCGCTCTGTATCCCGATGTGGCGCTTATTCATGTGCACGAGAGTGATTTATTCGGGAATTGCCGCATTCGGGGTATTACGGTGGCTGATTGGGATTTGTCGCGTGCATCTAAACGTGTGATTGTGAGTGCCGAGCGCATTGTGAGTACAGATGAGATTCGCAGCGATCCCAATGCAACCGCGATTCCGGCTTTTTGTGTTGATGCGGTGTGTCATGTGCCTTATGGATCGTTTCCCGGCAATATGGCTGGGGAGTATTTCTCGGATGAGGTGCATCTCAAAGCGTGGTTGGACGCAGAGCAAGATGCGGAGACATATCGCGCGTTTCTGGATAAGTATTTGTATGGTGTTGATTGTTTTGAGGACTATCTGGAGATTTGCGGCGGGGAAGAGCGGCTGGCGGAGTTGCAGAGGTTGGAAGGTAAGGGTGCGGGTTATGTTTGATTACAATGAAGTTGAAATGGCGATTTGTGTGGCGTCCCGGTTGCTGGAGGATGAGGCGACCGTTGGGGTGGGTACGGGGGCGCCGTGTGCTGCGGCGATGCTGGCACAAAAGACGCATGCGCCGGGGCTTTTGGTGGCTTTTGAGGCGGGTGGTTTGGCGCCGATGTTGCCCGCGATGCCCATTTCTGTGGGCGATTCGCGCACGACACATCGGGCGCTTATGGCGACGAGTATGTGTGACATTATGGAGGCGTGCCAGCGGGGTGTGATGGATTACGCGTTTTTGGGCGGTGCTCAGATCGATGCGTATGGGAATTTAAATTCTACGGTTATTGGCGATTACAAAAAACCGCGTGTGCGTTTTCCGGGTAGCGGGGGTGCCAATGATTTTGCGAGTTTTTGCTGGCGCACGCTGATTATTACACAGCACGATCGCCGTCGGTTTGTGGAGGAGGTCGATTTTTTGACGACGCCGGGTTTTCTGACTGGGCCGGGGGCGCGCGAGGCTGCGGGGTTGCCCAAAGGCGGGGGACCCTATCGCGTGATTACGGATTTGGGTGTGATGCGTTTTGATGAAGATACATGTCGGATGCAGGTCGAGAGTTTGCATCCCGGCGTGACGTTTGAACAGGTGCAGGAGAATACCGGGTTTGATTTGGGTCAGGTGGTTGAGGTCGAAGAGACGGTGCCGCCCACGGAAGCGGAGTTGTGCATTTTGCGCGATGAGGTCGATCCCGATGGTTTGATTATTGGGAGATGACTATGTTGTAGCTTTTGTCTTTTTCGGTTTGGAACGCGATTTCTCCCTGACCTTCTGCGATGACCTCCTGGTCGTCATTGACTGCGCGTATAGAGCCGTTGTATTGTATGCGGATAGGATTGCCCAATAGGGAAGTTATGCGCGCGGATTTTTCCCCGTTTTTCCATTGTAAATCTACAATAAATCCTCCCCTTGCCCGCAGTCCTTCTGCGTTGCCTTCTGTCCATGCGTCTGGCAGTGCGGGAAGTAATTCGACGGCGTTGTGATGGCTTTGCAATATCATTTCCACAATGCCCGCGGCACCGCCCATGTTGCCGTCCATCTGAAATGGGGGGTGGTTGTCGAATAGGTTGGGCAGTGTCGAGCGTATGAGTAGTTGTCGCACGTCTTCCCAGGCGCAATCTGCGTCTTTTAAGCGCGCCCACACGTTGATGAGCCATGCTCTGCTCCAACCCGTGTGTCCGCCGCCATGTGCGAGGCGGTGTTCTATGCTTTTGCGCGTGGCAGCCAAGAAGTCGGGTTGGTTGACGAGTTGGAAGCCGGGATATACGCCGTAGATGTGTGAGATATGCCGGTGTCCTGGTTCTGGTTCTTCAAATTCTTCCGTCCATTCCATCAGGCGTCCATCGGAGCCGATTTGCGGTTCTGCGAGACGGGATAGTGCGCTTTTTATGTCGTCGATAATGGGGTCGTCGAGGGATAGGATCTCGGCACAGCGCATACAATTTGTGAATGTTTCCCAGATTATTTGCTGGTCCATGCTCGGTCCCATGACGAGGTTGCATACGTCCTGGGTGCCCGGTGCGAGGAAGCGGTTTTCCGGTGAAGAGGAGGGGCCGGATACGAGTTTGCCGGTTTTTGGATCTTCTGCCAACCAGTCGAGGAAGAACAGGGCGGCATCCCGCACAACCGGCCAGGCCTGGTCGCGCAGAAATGTTTCTGAGCCGTTGAAATCCCAGTGTTCCAAAAAGTGCCTGCTGTTCCATCCACAGCCCATGGGCCACATGCCGTATTGTACCTTTCCCAATGGGTCGGTGAATCGCCACGCATCTGTTGTGTGATGCGCTGCGGTTCCGCGACAACCATAGACTTCTGTTGCTGTTTGGCGGGCTGTTGTGCGCAGGGCGTTTGAAAATCCCAAATACGGTTCATGGCATTCGGGCAAGCCGACGAGTTCACAGAGCCAGTAGATCATCTGGATATTGATGTTGATGTGGTAGTCGCTGTTCCACGGAGCTTCGTATTCCTGGTTCCAGATGCCCTGTAGGTTGGCGCATAAACTGCCCGGGCGCGAGCAACAGATTGTGAGGTAGCGCCCAAAGTTGAAGTAGAGTGCAACGAGCGCGGGGTCTGATGTGTGTTCGAATTCGGCGAGGCGGTGGTCTGTGGGGATGTTGTCGTATTTGTCTTCTCCGAGAGAGAAGGCGCATCGGTTAAAGTAGTTGTTGTGATCCCGAACGTGTTCGCGTTTTACGCGGAGATATGGACGCACACTATCGATTGTGGATATCGCGGAGGTTTTCAGGTCGCGTGTCAGGGGCGTGTAGGGGTCGTCAAAGTTGTAGTCGGTGTCGGCGCAGACGACTATTGTGACTGCGTCTGCATTTTCGATGATGAGGGTGTCGTTGGCACACTGGATGCGCCCGTTTTCGGCAATTGCTTTGATGCCTGCAGAGAATTTCACGCCGGGATGGGTTTCTCCGTGTCCTGAGCGGCCGGTTATGAGGAGTGTGTTTTCAGATATGCCCGACCACTGCGCGTTTTCTTCCCGATGAAAAGCTATCCGACACGATATTGCGCCTGCTTTGTCGGATGCGATGCGACAGATTATTGCCCGGTCGATTGCTGTGGCGAATACTTCTCGGTGATATGCGACGCCATTTGCATTCCATCGCGTTGTGGCGATTGCAGAGTTTAGCGAGAGTTCGCGGCGGTAATCGGTGTGTTGTTCGACACCGCTTTGCTCGATGAGCAAGTCGCCCAATGTCTGGTAGCTGCGCGGTACTATGCGTTCTCCCATGACACCTTCTTGCACGAGGTCCTGCGCTTCTGTGTATTGGCCTTCAAAGAGCAGTTGACGCGCGCGTGCGACGACCTGTTGCGCGCCCGGCGGTGATTTGGGTACGGGAGGTCCCGCCCAGATCGAGTCTTCGTTCATTTGTATGCGTTCATTGCTCACCCCACCAAATACCATGGCGCCGAGTTTCCCAGCCCCCACGGGCAAGGCGTGATTCCAATCTTCCGCTGGTTCGTTATACCAGAGTTTCATTATTTCCTCCGCTGTTTATCTCCTTGTTGTTACGAAATCACCACAATCAATATAATACATTACAAAATGGTTGAAAAACTGCGAGAATTTGGCTATCATATATCATGAAGACAAAAATTCACATAAAATGCGATTTTTTGCAGTTTGACTATACATTACCATGAACTTAGAGACTACCATACCTGAGGGACGCCGCAGGTTGTCTGCTGTTATTCGGACAGCAGGCGATATTATTCATATCGCCGATGCTGAACATGCTCTTTGCGTTAGCCGTTCCGACGCCACCAAGCTTCTCTCCCGTTGGAGGGGACAGGGCTGGTTGCGGCGCGTCGGCCCAGGCGCTTATGTACCTGTTGGCCTTGATTCCCTTACCAGCGAACTGGTTCTTGATGATCCCTGGGTGCTGGTGCCTGCGCTTTTTAAGCCGGCCTACATTGGCGGCCGGACTGCTGCGGAACACTGGGATTTGACAGAGCAGATCTTCCGCGATATTGTTGTGATGACTGCGCGTGCTGTGCGTGCGAAATGCCAGCAACGCCATGGCGCACATTTTACCCTGAAGCATGTCCGGCAGGATATGATCTTCGGCACGAAGACTGTCTGGCTCGGAAGAACCCGGATTGCTGTATCGGATGTTCACCGTACCATTATCGACATGCTTGACGATCCTGACCTCGGAGCCGGTATCCAGCATGTTGCCGATTGTCTTGCAGTCTATTTCGAGCGCAAGGATAGGGATGATGACAGGCTGATTGCCTATGCAGACCGGGTCGGTAACGGTGCCGTATTCAAGCGCCTGGGCTTTCTGGCAGAACGCGGCCCCAACACTACCACTCTTGTTGAGGCGTGCCGTGCGCGTTTGACCCAGGGCAATGCCAAACTCGATCCGAGGCTTTCATGCCGTCGTCTCATATCCCGATGGCGACTCCTTATGCCTGAGAGCTGGGCGAAGGCAGCGTCCGCATGATTGACGCATCTTAGAACCGGAAAGGATAGATTATGCAGGAAAAGCTATTAAATCGTTTAGAACAAGTGGAAAACTTAGGTAAAGCAGTACTTGCGACGACAAAAAGTAGCGAATATGGAGGAAGGTATGTTGACACAGGTAAGGCTAATGGCTTCAAGGCAGCCTCACTATCTTTTATAGAAAGAGTCTATGGAAAAGATCATTCTTACTATGATAGCTTTAATACATCTGTTGATGGCTATTATCCTTCAGACATAGAGTCTGGTCTTGAGATCCTGAATTCAATTAAGCAAGAAATTGAAGGCGATTGGTTGTTTACTGTTAAAGGTTTGGTTGCCGCGGAACTATTCGCCGACTTCTTAGAAATGGCTGATCATTTATTAACGCAAGAATATAAAGATCCTGCTGCTGTAATCATAGGAAGTGTTTTAGAAGAGCATTTGCGTCAACTTTGCAATGCAAACTCAGTATCTATTGAGTTTGAGAATAATCAGGGTATTCTAATCCCCAAAAAAGCAGATCGGCTTAATTCAGATTTGGCAAAAGAAAATGTTTATTCTAAATTAGACCAAAAAGCCGTAACCATGTGGTTAGACTTGCGTAACAAAGCAGCGCACGGCAAATATGACGAATATACATCCGAGCAAGTTACTAATATGTATTCTGGGATAACGGAGTTCATGGCAAGATTAAGTATCAGTGTGTAAGCCTTTAAAAAATTGGTTAGTCAAAAAATGAGATTATAGGAGGAAACAATGCAGACGAGGAGTGTAACTGAATTTAAGGCTCAAGCCTTGGGAATTTTGGAACAGGTTGTTCAAACAGGCGAACCTGTGATCGTGACAAAACGGGGAAAGGCGATTGTTAAGGTAGTACCATTAGCCTATGGGGCAGATGTTTCAGAAGGTGTAGCGGTTCAAGAGCCTGGCAAGTTGAAAGGAACAGTACTTGAGGAAGTTGATATTGTATCCCCTCTGGGAGCCGATATCTGGGATGCTGCACGATGATATATTTAATGGATACCCATGTATGGGTCTGGTGGCATACAGCACCAGAGAAACTGTCACCTGCAGTTCGCGATATGATCATTAATTTGGATGCAACCGATCAGCTCTTGATGTCTGTAATTTCAGTGTGGGAAGTTGCAAAATTGGTCGAGAAAAACAGACTCAGGTTGCGTATAGAGATTGATCAATGGGTTGAACAGGCGTTGAATATGTCACATTTTCAATTGCTTCCTCTGTCTCCTGAAATAGCCATTGAGAGTACGCGGCTTCCACAGCCTTTTCACCAAGATCCGTCAGATCAAATGATTGTCGCATCGGCACGCTTGTTTGATGCGACTGTTTTAACTGTGGATCAACAGATTTTAAGTTATCCCCATGTACGTGCGTTATGGTAAATTGGCAGATCTGTAAATAGTGAGTATTGGTACCTACGAAACCAGTTGTGGGGCTGAATAGCGGTTTCAGAAGTAAAATGAAAAAGCACGTTCTGTTTAGAGCGTGCTTTTTTTACTTTAGGGTTCGTTGACACCTTTTTGGCTTTCGGATATATTGTGGATGATTGAGGCAGAACATGTGCTGAAGAGAGTGTATTCAGTAATACCGCTCTGACAGTAGATGGATCGTAGGCGTGAAATTTTTTTCAACTTTTCTACTATACGTTGACGAAATGAGCAAGAATAAGAGCAACCTCAAGGATGCCGATCTCGCGACAGTAGCTGGTCTGGACACGGCATTGCGTATGGAGAAGGAAAAATACGCCAAGTGTCCTGTGAAACCTGACAGGGTAGCTAACCACGAGATATACCAGGCATGGGGCTATGTTATCTGTGGATATTTCCTTTTGGAAGAGTCCTTCAAGCTGCTTATTCACATACACGGCAGTACGCCGGACCTGATCCACACGCTGAACGAGTTGTTCCTACGATTGCCGGAAGACGATAAAGATCTTCTTAGGGAATACTACGACGACTTCAGGGGCGTTCTTGCCTTCGAGAACAACATGACGTTTCCGTTTACATGTCTTGACGACTTTCTAACCAATCTCGACGGCGTGGAGAACAAGGGAAAACACTTCGGTTCCTTTGATTGGCGCTACTACCTCATTGAGAACCCAAAGTCCATGCCCATGGTGAGCATAGAGTTCCTGCACGAGGTCATCTTTGGCACTTTGCGAATAGCGGAATATGCGGTGAACGACAATTTCGAACCTTCCCAGTACGTCTATAGCCTACGAAAGCGACAGGAGCGAATGCAAATTCACGGCAAGTTCTGGTGCTGGATGACAGTCAGGATGAACTCCGAAGGGTGGGAGGAACTGGGTGACCGGCTGGAAATCATTTGGGGGCCAGACTACAAGAATCGCTACGATATGTCTTTGTTTAAGGGAGGAGGTCGAAAGAATTACTTCTGCGAGAAGCCAGAGGATTTCGACCTTCCGATTGTTGATAAACGTGCTGAAGTGGCGGAGTTCGACCCAGAAGAAGGCTTCAGGAACATTGGAATGACATTCACCTAAAACGGACCAAGTCCAGACGAATACACAGCGGAAAATGTATTTTTTATCCCACAGGGAGACACTGTGATGACACAGGAACAAAATGAGAAAGTCCAGACCATTGTCAGCGAGACCCTTGCGGAACGGTTCTCGTCGGACGAGTTCGTGTTCGACCCCATTGTGGTGGTGCCCTTGGTCGATGAATTTGGTTCTGACGCCAGCGGCGAAACGTATCTTCGCATCATTATTGTCTTCGATGGTGACCAGAAACGGCTCGACTCCAGTTGGACATCCAGCTTCATCAGACGCATCCGTCCAAAGTTGATTGAGGCGGGCATAGGCGAGTTCCCCAGCCCGTCATGGGTTGAGAAATCTGATTGGCAGCATGTGTATCGCAAGTGGCGGCGCCTGCATTTGGAGACGGATCTTGAAACCGCTTGATCTTATTGCGACAACTCGGGATATCGAAAGGAAATCGGATTTTGAGAAGAGGTCCCTACTCTTGACTATCAATACAGATTCGACGCAGACACCGGCTTATTTTGGAGGCATTCCTTTCTAATGAGCCCGAAATACGGAAACTGGCTGGAGTATCAGGAGGCCGCGGCGGAGGTCTTCAGGGAACTCGGTTGTAGAGCCGAAGTCGAGAAGACGATTACAGGTGCGCGCGGAAAGCACAAAATCGATGTGTATGTAACGTTTCCACAGTTCGGCTATGACTGTCGCTGGATTGTTGAATGCAAGCTGACATCAAGGCCTGTGGAAAAGAAAGAGGTTCTAAATCTACAGGGTATCGTTCAAGACGTTGGAGCCGACCGTGGATTTATCTTTTGCGAGAGCGGATTTCAGTCGGGTGCGTCCGAGGCGGCGCAAAACACAAACATCCTTCTTCAAAGTTCACTTGAAGACTTCAGGCAAACAGCGCAGTTGAACAGGACCCGTATCCCACTTATCCTCAAAGAGTCCGACGAACCGGACGCATCACCGGTCCAGGTGTTTCCAAACCACTACCAACCGCATCATCTTCTGAAGTATGAAGGACGCGTATTTGTCGGAAATTGGGGCGCACCCCAAGTCGGCAACATCGCCATTGTCGATCCTGTATCCCGATCCATTGAAAGCATAATTGATCTGGACAAATATGAAGATCAAGGGACTATAAATAGCCGAAGGGTCATCAGGCAGTATCCACCCGGCAATATGGCATGTGCTGATGGAAAGCTATTCGTCGGTCAGGTGTTCTCGAAGGTTATTCTCGTTATTGACATTGACACGCAATCAATCATCAACCGAATCGAGATTCCAGGCGGAGGCGAAGGCGCGATCGCGGCCTCTCCAGATGGACGGCATGTCTATTTCGCGAGCAACCAAGTCAATTGCCTGTTCGTTATAGACAGCACCACCTACGAGTATGAGGCGATTGACTATCCTCAAGGTGGCCGGGGTAGTCTATGTATTCTTCCTCATCCATCCAAACCGCTTCTCTATATCGGCATCCAGCGAGGTGGCAATTTGGACGGCATATCCTATCAGGGAGGAAATTGCTTTCTGGCGGTCTATGATCTTGCCAAGCGTCGGTATATTGGCAATCTCTATCTCGCCGAAGTCGAGAGCGGTCAAAGTGACAACTCCATGCCAATTTGCCTGACATACGATGCGGAGCAAACACGCCTGTTCGTTGGTATGTTCCAGTCACTGAGAGGCATCTGTCTCATTGATGAATTGGGGCGGGAAATACTGGGAAACTTCCGTTTCGCTCCTAATGCGAGAAACAAGCATTTTCGATGGGTCGATCCACTTTCTCAGGCCCTTTACCGCGATAAGCTCCTATCGGTTAACCGGAATAATCGTGAGCTTGTCACCCTAAACAAACTCACGGGTCGCATCCAGTGTTCAGTGTATTTGGGCGAGGCTCCGAACGGGCCACACTCTGTCGTGGTTGTTGATGATGTGGCGATTATAAGTTATCCACAACGAGAAGGTCTTATCTTCCATGACCTCGCGGCTAATGGGTGAATTGCCTGTGGTGAATCTTGGCATTTGGAGTCTAAGCGATATGGACAATAGAAATTATCGAGGCAGGATTGCGGTTGATCCCCAAATTCATTTTGGTAAGCCTTGTGTTGCAGGAACCCGGATTCCAGTAGTTGATGTTCTCGAATTGGTGCGTGAGGGAATCTCGTTTAAGACGATTCTCCCTGATTATTTTCCCGACCTTCAAGAAGACGACATTCGCGCTTGCGTTCATTATGCGATTGATGTGGTGCAGGTCGAAGATATTCATATTTCAGAGTGAAGTTATGGAATAACAATGGAACGATTATTGTCTTTTATTTTGTTGCTGATTATTGTGGTGGGTCCCATCTATCTGATCTTCTATATTCGCCAAAAAAATCGGCGATGCCGATACTGTTTGGTTGGGACAAAGAAGGTGCTGGGTCTGCCAGAACAGGAGGAGATTAATCGCCTCATAGAAAATGAAGAGATGCCGGGGACATCAGCCCATTATGAGTTGTGTTCAAAGTGCAAAAGGCTATACGATTGGAGATGGTTTGACGATGAACGCGTACACAGGCGGGACGGGGATATGCACGATAGACAGTGCGTTTGTGGGTTTGATTTGAAACCTCTGTGGGGTATAAAACCGGAGATTTCTAAAGAGGCATTACGCGCGATTCCTCTGGAAACGCTCAATGCATTATATGAAAAATATGGAAAATCGAGGTTGATCGAGAAACTCTACGATCCGCTTGATGATGACAATATTCTTTTTTTGTGTTCACAATGCAGAAGAATTTATATGTGGCAGTCTATAGATGACTATCAAGTGCTACAGTGCATTTCACAAAATCATTCAAAATACGATCCAGATCCGTTTGTAGATCGTTCTTGAGGTAAAGAGTTGCGGGATATGAGTGAAGAAGTGAATCGTCCACAGGTACAAATCGAGTCTGAGAACAAGATCGCTGCGCTTCGACATCATTTGGAAAAGATGTTGCCGGAGTTTGAAGCTTTGCCGGGTGTTGTAGGCTTGACCTTGAACGGTGGTCTTTCACGGGGTTATGCAGATCATCTCTCGGAGATTGATGTAACTATCTATTTGACTTCAGAAGCTTTTGTGGACTGGCAATTGAGTAAGCCTCCGATTGCTGTTGGGATTACCAAATTGGCGGGGCAACTCTATGATATCAAGTATGTAGATTTTAGGGCTGAAAGCGCGCGCGATTGGGATGATACTGAGTTGTGGGATGCATCGTATGCGGAGATTCTGTTTGATCCTCGGGAGCTTATCCATTCACTTTTTGCTGAGAAATTGGCTGAGCGACCTGAACCCGGTAAGGCGGGAAATTTGCTGATGAGTTGCTGGTGGTATTTCCGGCTTGCGGGCGATAGCTGGATTCATCGCGGGGATGTTCTACAGGGTCACTATGTGTTCAATCAGGCTGTCACTGCGTTGGTTCAAGCACTTTTTGTAGCCAACCGGGAGTATATTCCACATGAGAAGTGGTTGCTGCATTTGAGCCGCAGTCTTGGGTGGACGCCAGAGAATTGGGAGGCGCGCTTACAGGCTGCGATGAGTACGGGAGATTTGTCTGTGGAGAGTTTGAAGTCCCGGCAGGTTGTCATCGCGAGTCTGTGGTGGGAAATAGATAGGTATATTATTGAAATTACTATCCACACTTGCCTGTTCACCTCACAAGCCCGTGATGCCGAAGTTTCTAAACTTGGGAGTTAAGGGCTTAGAATTTGTTTTGCTTTAGCAAATTGATCCTTACCAAAGCGTGTTATGCTGAGTATA
>JAPPAB010000136.1 GCA_026705765.1 Gemmatimonadota bacterium | reverse complement strand
CCAATACGCGCGGTCGTCTGAATGCGGGTACGTATATCTGGGCGATTGAGTCGCATCATCCCGCGAGTGAGGGTCAGATCCAGAAGGGTCTGTTTGTGATTGTCAATTGATCATTGGTCATTATTGAGGAGCAAATTATGAAACATTTGATCTGGATAGCAGCTATCGCGCTTTTTCTCAGCCCTCAAAGTGCCATGGCTCAGGATGTAGCAGGCTTTGATGATCTGGAACCCATAGCTGCAGAGGGGCATTATCGCTCGGAAGGCGATAGGGGCAACCGCATTGCGCGCAGTGGCTTCGCGCTTTTGAAGATTTCTGCATCTGCGCGCCTGGCGGGCATGGCCGATGCCAATGTGGGTACGTCGCGCGATATTCACTCGATATTCCAGAATGCAGCCGGGCTGGTACATATCGACAATATGGCATATCTGGCCTCTTATAACGAGTGGCTGGTGGGCACCAAGATGGGGGCTGGGGGTTTTGCCTATCGCATTCCCATAGGCGTTGTGGGTGTCGCCTTTCGCACGTTTACCTATCCCGATGTAGAAGAGACCACGCCCGTGCAACCCAATGGCACGGGGCGAAATATCAAGCTCGGGGATTTTTCGGTTGCGGCGTCTTTTGCCAAGCAGCTGACCGATAAATTTTCGATGGGTTTTCGCCTGCGCTATGTGCGGTCTCAGCTTCACGTCATCAATGTGAGTTCCACGACTTTTGATATCGGCACGATTTTTTACACGGGTTTCAAGAGTCTGCGCGTGGGCATGACCATCAGCAACCTGGGTGGCAATAAGGAAGTGCTGACCGAGGATTATCGCCTGCCGTTTTTCTACAATCTGGCCATCGCAATGGAATTGCTGGGCAAGCAGGGCGATCCGCTTTATCTGACAACTGCTTATGAGCACGTGTTTTTCCGCGACTATGGAGAGCGCGATCATATCGGTGGCGAGTTGTGGATACAAAATCTGCTGGCACTCCGCGCCGGTTATAAGTTCCGCTATGATGTGGAGAGCTGGAGCGTGGGGGCGGGTGTAAATCTCAATGTAACCGAAGAGCGCAAGATCAGTGTGGATGTTTCGTATAGCGATATCGGCGGTGTGATTAAAGAGCGACCGCTGCGTTTGACGCTTTCGGGAACGTTCTAAGGCGTAGGGGACGGCCCCTGTGCCGTCCCACCTACCTGCTGACAGGAGGAATTACAAAATGCGTAAGTTTTTATTGTTTTGTCTCATTGGTGTGTTGGGTACAGCGGGATGTACTCGCGATATCCCGACTGAGCCTGCCGAGGAGTGGCGCGGTAGCTATCGGCTGATTTCCGGGACGAATGGGGGGAGTGCCATCAATGTTGCCGATCCGCCTCAAGGTACGCCCCGGCATATCATTTTTACGGCGGCAGCATCGGATTATGGCACGGTGGTATTTGTGTACAATCCACCCCTTGCAGCACCGCCAATGGCGTCTGTGACGTATGAAAAAACCGTGCGGCATTATTGGCGTTCAGTAAATCCCAGGCGCGATCAGCTTCGCATTGAATATGCACAAAACAATGTGGAGCGTATCAGGCTGGCTTATGGGTCATTTTATCTCTGGCAGGCCGGTCCCAGGTTGCCACTGGTCGGTGAACTGGGCAATAATATAGGCAATTATACGAGTCCGTTTCCGGTGCGTCCGGCTGATGCATTGAACCAGCCCCATACCCTGATACGCGTGCTTCCCGGAGCCGAAGAATACAGCAATGTGACGGTGCTGGGTAATGGGCGCGTTCGCATTAGTATTCCAAACGCTATGAGGCCAGACAACCGCTCATTTCAAAATCGCAATAACCGAACAGCAATTTATTTCAATAGTCCGTGGCCATGGCAAGATCCTCGCTCTCATCAGATGATCATGTGGATGGAGGACGGTCAGGGCATACGCTATGCCGCTTATGTTCCTCCGGCAGAGGTGGCTGCAGAACTGGATACCAATGACCCACCGTATTCCGGGATATGGCCATTGCGAGATGCTCACCTCAATGGCACATGGATGGATCCCGAAGATCCATTCCCGGGTATCCCGGCTTCGTTGGATATCCAGTGGTACCCCGTTCTGGAGAGACGCAGTCCTCGCCACCGCGCGCCATCTGGCCATGTGCCAACCGCTGGTGCGGAGGATCCCCTGATAGAGAATGGCGTGGTTATCGAACAGGGTTTTGTGGAAATCACGTTTGCCAGGCCGCTTGAGTTTTTCACGCATGCCGATGAATCCCGATTTTTCAACAGGCGTGCGGGATATGTGATTCAGAATGGCGTGCCCGTGCTCAATGGCAATTTGCGGGGCGGTGCGCCAGATGGCGTGAATTTGACTTATGTGACGGCATCCGATGTGGATTTCAGCAAAGAGGGCGATATTTTGACGGTGAATCTGACACAGGGCGGCTCGTCTTATGTCCTGCAGTATAAGCAAGCCCCGCTGAATCCCCAGCAGTTGGAAGGATTTGGGGAAGACTCGATTGTTGTCAGGCCCGTTCCGGCAGATTTGTTCTAAAAGTGTAAAAGAATGTAAAATTTATTGCACCATTAGGCACTGTGATATATTTTATTGTAAATATTCACAGTGCCATTCCCTTTGGGGAATTTTTCAAGGAGGTTTGCAATGATATTGCGCGTTGCACTCGCTGTTTTGTGCTGCGGTGCGTTGCTTGCGGTAGCTCCGGCGGAGGCCGGGTTGAAACTGCCCTACAAGGCAGAAGGGCTGAGCAAGGAGCAGGCGGCAGCGTATCTTCTGGAGCGTTTTGCCTTTGGTGCGCGGCCCGGTGAAGTGGAAAAGGTGGCGAAGATGGGTCCTGAGAAGTGGCTGGCTCAACAGTTGAAGGGCAATTTGCCCGATGCTGGGTTGGACAAAAGGTTGGAAGCATTTCCCGCTCTGAAGATGACCCAGGAAGAGATGGCCGCAGTTTATGTACAAAATGGGCGGATTCGCAGAATGGTGGCGAAAGCCGGGTTGATCGATCCCGCGAAGACGCCTCGCAAAGAGATGAATGAAAAGATCAACGCGTATCGCAAGGAGCACGGGTTGCGTCCTTATGGTATGCTTTCCAATCAGGAATTGAAGGGCCAGAAGCTGATGCGGGCGGTGTATAGCGAGAATCAGCTCACTGAGGTGATGACGGATTTCTGGTTTAATCACTTCAATGTGACCACGCGCGATGGTGGGGCGCGCAGTCGCACGCTTTCCTATGAGCGCGATGCGATTCGCCCCAATGTGCTGGGCAAGTTCCGCGTGATTTTGGGTGCGACGGCGAAGCATCCTGCGATGTTGTATTATCTGGATAATGCACAGTCGCGTATGGCACCGCCAGAGCAGCGGCAGCAGGCAAAGCCTGAGCCTGTGAAGGAAGTGGCATCGGGTGAGATGGGTATGGATGGTGGGATGGATGGCGATATGGGTGGCGAGATGGCGAAGGCTCCTGAGAAGGCTCCCGCAAAGGCGCAGACCCCTCCACAACGCAGGCGCAAGTACGGTTTGAATGAGAATTATGCGCGCGAGTTGATGGAGTTGCATACCCTGGGTGTAGATGGTGGATACACGCAGCAGGATGTTACGGAAGTTGCGCGTGTGTTGACCGGATGGGCTGCGGCGCCTTATGGCAATGGGCGAAAAAATATCGATAAGGCAATGGCCAGGGGCAATATGAATAACATTCGCGATGGCGAATTTGTGTTCCGAAAATCCTGGCATGACGATAAGGCCAAGGTGGTGTTGGGTGAGAAGTTCCCCGCAGGTGGTGGCATAGAAGAGGGCGAGCGCGTTCTGGATATGCTGACCGCACACCCTTCAACTGCGCGTTTTATTTCGACCAAGTTGGCGCGTCGGTTTGTAAACGATGCACCGTCAGATGATCTGATTGATGAGATGGCGGAGACCTTTACCAAAACCGATGGGGATATCGCTGCTGTAATGGCGACGCTGGCGCAATCCCGCGTGTTTTGGGCAGAGGCGAAGAAGCGCAGCAAGATGAAGTCGCCGTTAGAAGTGGTGGTGAGTTCTCTGCGTGCTCTGGAAGCCGATGTGAAGAATCCACAGCCGATAATGCGCTGGTTTGACCGCATGGGCGAGCCGCTGTATGGTTATTTGCCGCCTACGGGTTTTCCGGATTATGCCGAGTCGTGGGCAAATTCGGGTACGCTGATTGCGCGAATGAATTTTGGTATCCATCTGGCTACGGGCAGAATTAGAGGAATTGAATTGAAGCAATTGCCCAAGGAGAGCGCTGGTCTGACAACGGAAGAGGCATTGGCGATGTATAGCAAGTTGCTGTTGCCTGCACAGGATACGAGTGCTATTGCATCAGAGGTTAAACAGACGATTCCCGCAGATGCCGAACGCAAAGATGTTCAGGTGATCAGTATGTTGCTGGGGTCGCCGGAATTTCAATACCGATAAATCGGAAAGGAGATAGCGTTATGGAATGGACGCGAAGAGCATTTATGAAGGGCAGCGGTTTGGCATTGTTTTCGGCCTCGTTTGGGGGTACGCCGCTGTTCTTGAGCCGCGCGGCTGATGCGGCGAATAATCCGCTGGCACATAGCCGTCGCAAAGTGCTGGTGACGATTTTCCAGCGCGGGGCTATGGATGGTTTGATGGCGGTGACGCCATTTAACGATCCGGCACTCGCCGAGGCGCGCCCCAATTTGTTTATGCACCTGACCGATCCGAAAAACGAGTTGACGGATCTGGATGGTCGCTTTGCATTGCATCCCTCTTTTGCGGAGTTGGCACCGCTGTACAAGGAAGGTCGTCTGGCTATTGTCCACGGCGTAGGCTCGCCGAATAAGACGCGGTCGCACTTTGACGCCCAGGATTATATGGAGAATGGGACGCCTGGTGTGAAAGGTACGCGGACGGGTTGGCTCAATCGGGCTGTGGGTTTGCTCGGGCACGAGGGTACGCCCTTCCGGTCTGTGGCATTGACCAGAGCCTTGCCGCGCTCATTTTACGGGAAGCAGCCTTCGATTGCAGTAGATGATCTGCGTTCCTTTGGCATTCAGATGCCGAATAATCCGCAGGGGGCCGAACAGGTGGAGGAAGGATTTGAGGCGATGTATGCGCGGAGTGCCAAACGCCTGGTTCAGAGGGTGAGCCAGGAGAGTTTTGATGCGATTGAGTTGTTGGAAAAGATCGGTGTGAATAATTACAAGCCCGCTGAAGGTGCGGAATATCCCAATACGGCATTGGGTCGCAGGCTGCAACAGATTGCGTTGCTGATCAAGTCGGATGTGGGTCTTGAGGTTGCCTTTACCGAGACCGGCGGCTGGGATACGCATGTGCAGCAAGGCACAACGACGGGCTCTTTCCAGCGCAGAGCAGATGAAATGTCCAAGTCCATCGCGGCATTCTGGACGGATCTGGGTACGTATCAGGACGATGTTGTGCTGATGACGATGACCGAATTTGGTCGCACAGTGCATCAGAACGGTTCTCTGGGTACGGATCACGGCCGCGGGTCGTGTCTGTTTGTGCTGGGGAATAACGTGGCTGGTGGAAAGATCCACGGAAATGTGCCAGAGAAGCTGGTGAAAGATGCGCTTGAGGATCGACGCGATTTGCCCGTGACGACGGATTTCCGTTCTGTGTTTGCCGATGTGGCTGGTAAGCATCTGAATATCGATCGTTCCCACGATATCGCGATGTTCCCGGGTTGGGAAGGTGAGCGGTTTAAGGTGATGACGTAAAGTTATTATCGACCACTCATTTGAACTGCTGTACTGACACGTTGTGTTGCGCGTGTGCAGTTTACACCGCTTCAGGAAAGAGAACTCGAGTGTCGAGTATGGCACTCGAGTTTTTTTATGGAGGTTTGCAATGACATTGCGCTTTTCACTTATTGTTTTGTGCTGTGGTGCGTTGCTTGCGATAGCTCCTGTGAATGCTGAGTTGCAACTGTCCTACAAAGCAGAGGGGCTGAGCAAGGAGCAGGCTGCGGCGTATCTCTTAGAGCGATTTGCCTTTGGTGCGCGGCCCGGTGAAGTGGAAAAGGTGGCGCAGATGGGTCCCGAGAAATGGCTGGCACAGCAGTTGAAGGGCAATTTGCCAGATGCTGATTTGGACAAGCGATTGGAAGCGTTTCCGGCGTTGAAGATGACGCAGTTTGAAATGTCTGAAACTTATGTGCAGAGTGGGCGGATTCGCCGAATACTGGAGAGACAGGGCGTGGTTGATCCCGCAAAAATGGATCGCAAAGAGATGTATCAGAAGATAAGGGCGTATCGCAAGGAGCACGGGTTGCGTTCTTACAACGCGCTTTTTAATCATGAAATTCAGAGCCAGAAAGTGATGCGGGCGGTGTATAGCGAGAACCAACTCACTGAGGTGCTGACGGATTTCTGGTTTAATCACTTTAACGTGACCACGCGCGATGGTGGGGCGCGCGGTTATGTGCTCTCTTATGAGCGCGATGCGATTCGTCCCAATGTGTTGGGCAAGTTCCGCGTGATTTTGGGTGCGACGGCAAAGCATCCGGCGATGTTGTATTATCTGGACAATACCCAGTCGCGTATGGCACCGCCATCACAGCGGAATCAGGCAAAGCCCAAACAGGAGGTGGCATCGGGTGAGATGGGTATGGATGGTGGTATGATGGGCGGTGAGGCTATGGCGCAGCCCCCTCCAAAAAACAGACGCAAGTATGGTTTGAATGAGAATTACGCCCGCGAGTTGATGGAGTTGCACACGCTGGGTGTGGATGGTGGATACACGCAGCAGGATGTTACAGAGGTCGCGCGTGTGTTGACGGGTTGGGCTGCGATGCCTTATAAAAATGCGCGGAAAAATCTCGAGAAGCAAATCGCAAAAGGAAGTAAAAAACTCATTCGCGAGGGCGAATTTGTGTTCCGCAGAGACTGGCACGATCAGAAGGCTAAGGTGGTGTTGGGTGAGAAGTTCCCTGCAAGGGGTGGCATGGAAGAGGGCGAGCGCGTTCTGGATATGCTGACCGAACACCCTTCAACTGCGCGTTTTATTTCTACGAAGCTGGCGCGTCGGTTTATAAACGATAGCCCTCCCGAGGCGCTGGTCGAGCGGATGGCGAAGACATTTCGCGAGACGGATGGCGATATCGCTGCTGTGATGGCTACGTTGGCGCAGTCTCGAGAGTTTTGGGCAGAGGCGAAGAAGCGGAGCAAGATGAAGTCGCCGTTTGAGTTGGTGGTGAGTTCTCTCCGCGCATTGGAAGCCGATGTGAAGAATCCACAGCCGATGATGGGCTGGTTTTACCGCATGGGTGAGCCGCTGTATGGCTATGTGCCGCCTACGGGTTTTCCGGATTATGCCGAGTCGTGGGCGAATGCGGGTACGCTGATTGCGCGCATGAATTTCGGCGTTCATCTGGCTGCGGGCAAAATTAGAGGGATTGAATTGAAGCGGTTGCCCAGGGATAGCGGTCTGACAACGGATGAGGCATTGGCGGTTTATGGCAAGTTGCTGTTGCCTGCTCAGGATACGAGTGCTATTGCATCAGAGGTG
>JAPPAB010000135.1 GCA_026705765.1 Gemmatimonadota bacterium | reverse complement strand
TTCCAATTCCACTGATGCAGATGGGGTGCATGGGGCAACAATTTATATGAGTCTGTGACGTTTGTCCAGACGAATCCATATCAAACCAGTTGTGTTTTGGGGCGACGGATTGTAATATACAGGGGATATTTGGGTCATTACAAACTGCTATTGGAGGAAGAAATGAATCGTCAGATTACGCTTGCTGCACGCCCTGAAGGATTTCCCGTGCCGGAGGATTTTAAGCTCGTTGAAACGCCTATTCCAGATCCTGCAGAAGGCGAGGTGTTGTCGAGAACACTGTTTATGTCGGTTGATCCCTATATGCGCGGGCGGATGAATGATCGGGCATCGTATGCGGCAAATGTGCAAATTGGCGATGTGATGGTGGGCGGCACGGTGGGTGAAGTGATCGCGTCGAATGATCCCAATTTTGAGGTTGGCGATATTGTCCAGGCGCAAATTGGGTGGCAGGCTTATGGCGTGTCTAAGGGATCAAATTTGCGCAAGGTCAATCCAGATCTTGCACCTGTATCAACGGCTTTGGGGGTATTGGGGATGCCTGGGCTTACGGCGTATTTTGGATTGCTGGAAGTTGGACAACCCAAAGAAGGCGAGACCGTACTGGTGACGGGTGCTGCAGGTGCTGTGGGATCAATTGTGGGACAGATAGCCAAAATCGTGGGCTGCCGCGTTGTGGGTGTGGCGGGTTCAGATGAAAAGATTGTCCATGTGGTTGACGAGTTGGGTTTTGACGCCGCTTTCAATTACAAGGAGGTCGATGATTACAGTGCCGAATTGGAACGTCTGTGTCCCGATGGTATTGATGTATTTTTTGACAATGTGGGTGGCGCGGTTTCCGATGCGGCCTTTCCCCTGATGAATGTGCGCGGTCGCATTTCTGTTTGCGGGCAAATATCGCAATACAATTTGACCGCTCCGGAACAGGGTCCTCGGATGATGTGGTATTTTATTTCGCAAAGATTGACGATGCGCGGTTTTCTGGTTTTTGACTTTGAAGAAGGGCACGCCGAAGCACTCAACCAGATGGCTATTTGGGTCAATGAAGGGCGGATTAAATATCGGGAAGATATCTGGGAGGGGTTGGAGAATGCCCCCGAGGCATTTATCGATATGATGCGGGGTGGAAATACTGGCAAGCGCGTCGTAAAGGTGGCAGACTGAGATGGATATGACAGATTATCAGATCGAACATTTTCATCGCAATGGATTCTTTTTTGTTCCAAATCCTCTGGACGATGATGCTATGTTTGAGATTGACCGGTGCCAGCGAGTAGTTGAACCGGAGTGGTCAAAGGCCGGGTGGGCAGAGGGTTTTAACCGGGGTGCTTGCCAGTTTTTTATGGTGGGCGAGCCGTTGTTGCAGGCGGTGGAGTGCCCGGAATTTGTGGGTATGGCGCGGCGCATTTTGGGGTGTGAAGATGTGCATGTGGGCGCGTGTGGGTTGGGCGATGCGTCAAAAATTGTTTCGGCAGATGGGCGTTTGCTGCAGCAGGTCCACTGGCACGCGGACGGGGGACCCGATGTACGGCAGGTGTCGATGCGCACAGCATTGGACAGGCACGATCCATCCAATGCGCCGTTGCGCGTATTGCCCGGTACACATGTTAGGCTCCGCGAGGAAGTTATTGAAGAATTGCGGCAAATCGAAATTGCAACCGGGCAGCACGATGAGATGCCCGAGTTGTTATTTGCCTCACATCCCCGTGAGGTAGAAGTGATTCTGGATCCGCGATGGACGCTGGTGTGGACGCCGAGTTGCTGGCATGCGACGGGTGTGAAGACAGCTGCTGGTCCAAGGCGTGCGATGGCGTGGAATTATTTTCCGAGTGGTGGTCGCAAACGAGATGTGGAGGCACTGAAGTACGTGATTGAAGGTTGGGAGGATTGGTCCGATGATCGGAAGCGGTTATGGGGATTGTGAGGTGAGTGATCCGCTCTTATTTTTGGGATACAGTTATCAGCGCGCCGATGGCATATATTCCACCGCCAATGAGAAAAATCCAGTCCGATGGCAAATGCACCTGCTGTGTCATCCATCCGAGCATAGGGCCTGTTGCGGAGCCGAGGTCAGATGCTGTTACGTATCCGGCAACTGAACGCGAACCGCGCATTCCGGCCTCGGCGTGCATGACTACCGTTGCGCCAACACCACACAAAAAAAATATCACCACGCACAAGATCAACAATCCCGTATTGGGTGTGATTGATGCCGAGAACAGAGCCAATGTCCCGGTGCCAAAATAAATGGCTGCACTCCACCGTCGTCCCAATCGATCACTGATATGGCCCAGAAAAGGACCACCGAGCGCGTCGGCAATCCACCGTGAAGATAGCAACAGGCCGTTTAATGTGGCTACGCCAATGGCCATACCCAACAGGTTCAGCGACGTGCCCACGGTTTCGACGAGGACCACCCCCAAGGTGGACATTAAAATGCCCGGTCCAACGCATCCGATCACAAATCCACAAATCATTAATTTGGGGACCCAGCCGGAGTCCGCGACGCCTTCTTTATTTATATTTTTTTCGAAAACAGCGCGTCGCGCGATCCATCCCAGGGGTGTTCCTATCAACGAGATGATGGCGAATAAAAAGAGTGTGAGTGTAAATCCAATGATGTCGTGAGCCAGCCCGCCTAAAAAATTGCCTCCCACCGACCCGAGGCGCGATACGCCGTTGTAAAATCCCATTCTCTGGCCGATCATTGATGGCGGCGTGGTATCTACCACGGTCATCAAGCCAATCTGGCGTATAAATGACCAGGATAATCCCCAGAGCATGCGCGCAATAAGCAAGATGGGGAAGGAGGTGACAACGCCGTAAACGGCGGTCAATACGGCTCCGAGAATCAGGGAGCCTGTCATCAAAGCTGTCAGATTATAGCGCTGGCACAATTTTTCGGCCAGGGTGTTCGTTATCAGGCGCACCCAGCGATTTACCGAGAGAATGATGCCGACCTGATAAGGCACCAGTCCAATTTCGGCATAATGCGTTGGCAACACCGAGTACAGCATCTGGTCGCCCAATAGCGAAAACGCCGTAGCTAATGCAATGAATACAACAGCCTGTGACGATTGCATCATGGATGATGTTCGACATTTTCTCTGCGATGCTCGCCGTCGATAAATGCCTGCGTAAATGCCGTTACCTGTGTAATCGCATCTTCTACGAGCGCTGCACCGGCTTCTGCGGTGGCTTCCAGAGGTTCCTTATCTACTTGATCCTGCATTGCATCGTGGCGCACGTTTTCGGGCCACAGTGCCAGTGCGAATGCCGTTTCAAATTCCTGTGCGTGTCCCGGATAGCGTTTTGTTTTCAAATTTTGCTCGGCAACGTCCTTTGACATGAGATCCCAGTAGGAAGTCCATTGCAGATTTACGTCGGGGCGGTCGATCTTGAAAAACAATCGCCATTGACCAAATATGCCCCGCAAAGGAGCTACATTGCCGCCGTGACCATTTAGCACAATGACGTTTTTTACGCCATGGCGCACCAGGCTTTCGACAGCGTCGAATAACACGGCCAACCACGACCCGGGTTTGGCTGTCACGGTTCCTTTGTGTACCATGTGGTGTTCGGAGATGCCTACAGCCATCGGTACATTGACAATTACCTGGGGGTACAATCGTTTGGCGGCCTCCACTGCGACATGGGTTGACGAGGCGGTATCGTGCTCCATTGCCAGGTGCTCTAAATGCTGCTCGTTGCTTCCCACTGGAATAATCGCCGTTTGAAATTCTCCGCGTTCCAGTGCTTCCCGAAATTCTCGTCGCGTCAATTTTGCCAGCAGAACTTGCTCGCTCATCGCGTTTCTCCTTGTGTTAATTAATCTTGTGAATAATACTCCGCGGTCTGGTTAGATGATGCCTCAGTGCCATTTTGTATCTTGTGGCGGATTAATCCCCGCATCGCCCTGTACATGACATAAATTGAAATGGCTGCCCAAACAAATGCAATTGGATATGCCAATATCTCTATGCCGAAATACCGAGCCAATATCCCTGCATCGGTGCGTTCTGTCTGCATCCACAAATCCGTGCGAAAATCGTACAAACTGTACAAACACAGGACAATACCGATCCACGTTGCCAACACATGTGATAAGCGACCAAATCGAATCGTTACGACAATCAGTACGAGTCCACAGGTCGCGCCAAACCAGAAATCGAGTGTCCCAAATGGCGTGTACAGTGCAGCCATTCCAATTTGCAGAATACCGATCAATCCGAGCAATATTCTTTGTGTGCCCAGCCATCGGCCCGTATAAATTAGCAATGCACCGAGAAAGGCCGATCCCACATAACCCGCTGAACTGATGAGTGGAAATATTCCCCCTCGACTGATCACATGCCCCGATTCATTCCACCGTACGCGCAGTTCCTCTACTTCACCGCCTGTTGCAATCGCCATACTCGCATGGCCCATTTCGTGTATCCACACCACAAAGACGCGAAATGGTTTTATGACCGGCGTGTCCCACAATGCCAGTGCGATAACTGCCAATAGCAGATGTAGCCAGAATGTTCTTATTATGGTCATTCCCAATACAAACCTATCGTCCGGATTCCAAATTCACGGAAACAGCGTCCAATTTATCTCGCAATGCGGCATCCAGAACCCATCCCACGCCCCCGATATTGTCTTCCAAATGCGCGATGGTGTCGCCACCTGTAATTGCCACGGTTACTTCGGGATGCGACAGGACCCAGGATAGGGCGACTTGCCCCGGCGTTTTGTCCAGTTCATTTGCTATATCAAACAGGGTTGTCAGCACTTTTTCCTCTGCGCCCGCCATCATGGTTTCGTATTGCGCCATTCGGCGTTTTGCCCACAGCGAACCTTCAGGGGGGAGTGCGTCGGGTTTGTAAAACCCGCTCAATAGTCCCACGGCTAATGGACTGTAAACCATTACTCCCAGACCCTCGCTTCGCACAAAGGGAAAAATTTCCCGCTCCAATGCGCGATGTAGCAGATTGTATGGATTTTGCATGCACATATAAGGTACCAGATTCAGTGCGTGTTGAATCCAGAGTGCTTTGCACGCTTGCCATGCCGAATGGTTGCAACACCCGATATAGCGCACCTTGCCCTGATGTACCAGATCGTCCAGTGCGCGTGCGGTTTCTTCAATCGGTGTCGATTCATCGAAGTTATGTACGAGATACACGTCGATATGATCGGTGTCCAATCGGTTCAGTGAGCGTTCCACTTCCCGCATGATGTGATAGCGGGATAGACCCTGATCATTTGGTCCCGTGCCGATGCGGCTAAATACTTTCGAGGTGATTACCACATCGTCCCGTTTGCCCTTCAGAGCTTTGCCCAACACGACTTCTGAACGCCCGATATGCGTGCGATCATCTCCGGGACCATAGGTGTTGGCGCAGTCGATCAAATTTATGCCCAGGTCTATCGCTCTCTCAATAACTCTTTGTCCTTCCGCTTCGTCTGCCTGTCCGCGAAAGCCCAGGCCCAGTGCCAGCCGACTTACTTTTACACCTGCTGTACCAAAATTGACATAATCCATAAATCTACTCCAGTTAAATGTTCATATTTTCGCCAATAAGATTGGGGCGAGTTTATCTCTTGTTTTGTCTGCCCAGGCTTGCAGGTGGGTTTTTAAATTTGCAACGGTTTCAGAGCTTGCCATCTCTTGCCAGCGGTTTTGCCGTTCACCCGGGTCGCTGGGCATGTGATACAGTTCGGGTTTTCGCACGGTTGACAAAATCAGTTTCCAATCGTCTGAGACTACACACCGCTCTTCTCCTTTATCGAGTTCGGGCTGATTGGGGCCTTCGCCTTTTTTATCGATAAATGGCGTATTTACTATGACAAGTGCCTCGCGTCCTGTTTTGCCACCCTGTCGGATTGAATCGCTGAGGTCTATACCATCGAGGTCCTCGGAGACTGCATATCCCAGGAGGCCGAGGATCGTCGGTATCAAATCGACCGAACTGATGAGGATTTCGCCGATTCTACCGCTGGCAATTGCTGCGGGGAATCGCATGAGCAGGGGGATGCGCGCGACAGTATCATAACAGAGGCGTTTGCTGTGGTCATTCCACCGGTGGTCAAAGAGGTGACCGTGTTCGGAGGTAAAGATGACGAGGGTATTGTCTGTAATTCCACTATCATCGAGTGTTTTCAACAGGTCGCCAACTGCATCGTCAATCGCTGTACACATCGCGTAGTATTTGCGCCGTTTTTCGTCCTCAGGGTAGAGTTTTTGATAAAGTGCTTCGTATTTTTCGGGGACAGAATAAGGTGGATGGGGAGGATAATAGGATACATAAGCACAGAATGGACGTGTGTCCTCTTTGCGAATAAAATCAATGGCGTCTTGTGCCAGTACATCCGTTTGATACACTTTTTTTTCGTCAATAGTGTAATAATGCCCTTGTCCTCGGCCGTCGCGGGGATATGTGGGCATTGTCTCCCATGCGTCTCTCGATGGATCTCCCAGGTGCCATTTGCCAAAGTAGGCACACCGATATCCCACAGCTTTGAGGAAATCGGGAAAAAGCGGTATTTCTGGATCTATATCCCATGTGTTTTCGAGCACGCCGTGATTGTGCGGATAAAGGCCCGAGAAAATTGTGCCGCGATTTGGCGCACAGACGGGTTGTGCGGCATAAGCTCTGTCAAATCGCATTCCTTCCGATGCCAACCGGTCCAGATTGGGTGTTATAACGCCCTTTTTGCCATAACATCCCACGCCATCCTGGCGCTGTTGGTCCGTTAAAATGAATAGCAGATTGGGCGGCTCTGCGGTAGCTCTGCTCACCCGTGATACATTTTGTGCCATGTCAACTCCCATTACATTTCACCAGTCGTTTGCCAATATTATTACCTCGCAGCATGCCGATAAATGCCTGTGGCGCGTTTTCCAATCCTTCGACAATATCTTCCCGGTAATTGAGCCTACCTTCCTTTAGCCAGACCGACATCTGTTGCAATCCCTCGGCGTGTTGATCAGCGAAATCGCCCACCAGGAATCCCTGCATGTGCAACCGCTTGCCAATAAAACCTCCCATCATCCGGGGTCCCATTTCCGGTTCGATGAGATTGTATTGTGAAATTTGTCCGCAAACGGAAATTCGCCCCCACATGTTCATGAGGGAAAAAACTGCATCGGTAATGCTTCCGCCCACGTTGTCAAAGTACACATCGACGCCATTGGGGCATAAGCGTTGCAATTCGGCGCGGTAATCCGCTGTGGTTTTGTAATTGAATGCGCCATCAAAACCCAGGCCGTCAATGGCATAGTTCACTTTTTCATCGCTGCCGGCTATGCCAATGGCACGGCAGCCTTTGATTTTTGCAATTTGCCCGACCAGCGATCCCACGGCGCCGGCTGCTGCCGAAACCACGACGGTCTCGCCAGCTTTGGGTTTGCCGACTTCTAATAAGCCGAAATAGGCTGTCAAGCCCGGCATGCCGAGAATGCCGAGTGCCGTAGAAACGGGTCCCAGTGAAGGATCTATTTTTCGAAGGCCCTGTGCTGGAGAAACCGCGTAAGCCTGCCATCCGTGATCTGCCCAGACAATATCTCCGGGCTGAAACTCAGAATGGTTGGATTCAATTACTTCGCTTACACTCCGCCCAATCATAACCGCACCAATTTCTACATTTGGCGCATAGGATTTCCGGTCATTGATGCGCCCGCGCATGTAGGGATCAACGGAGAGGTACTGCGTTTTCAAGAGCAGTTCCCCTTCGCCGGGTTCCGGAATGGGCGATTCTACAATTGAGAAATCGGATGTTTTGGGATATCCGACTGGACGCGCAGCCAATCGAATTTGAATATTTTTCTCTGCCATAAAAATAATGCTCCTGATTTTTCGGTGGTTTGGATATTTCATTCTGCATAAACTGCTTCTCGTATGCCTTTCAAATATCCGACGGCAAATAGTCGCGCGATGCCTTGTTCGTCGCCAAATTGCTCGTCTCCCATTTTGGGATAGTGGTCTGGGCGGCACACGCCGTCAAATCCGATGTCTCGATATGCGCGCAAACATTCGACGAGGTCTGTTTTGCCATCGTCGTGAAATGTTTCTTCAAATTTATCGGGTTGGCCGACAACATCGCGAATGTGTAAGAAATGGATTTTTTTCTGTTCGCCAAAGTGCCGGATGACCGAGGGCAAATCGTCTGTCATCAGTGTAAAATTACCCTGGCAAAGCCCAATACCATTCATCGGGCTCGGTACGAGGTCAACGAGTTTCTGGTAGTTTTCTACGCTGCTCATAATGCGCGCAATGCCGCGGATGGGCGATAGCGGTGGGTCATCGGGATGCAGAGCCAGTTTGACGTTGGCTTCTTCTGCTACGGGTACAATGCGCTCGAGAAAATACTTCAGATTGGCCCACTGTTGTTCCTCTGTCACGGTTCCCAGGGAGATCTCTTGTTCGGCTATTGATACGCCGTCAATATTGCGTATGGGGCGCTCGGCGGGATCGCCTTGCGATTCCAGGGCATTGAGATCAAATCCGCTTACATGCGCGCCGCCCCGAGATGAAATGGATCGGGATGTTCGCATGACTCCCAGTATGGGCATCCACGCATAACACCACACGGGGATTCCGAGTTTGCCCATGTTCTGGAGGAGTTCACAGACTACCTCAATTTCCTCGTCTCGTCCGGGCAATCCCAGTTTGATCTTTTCCATGGGGGGCCGCGATTCAATGACCTCAAGAGGTATTCCGGCTGCTTCGTAAGCGGCTTTTGCTTGTGCCAGCGATGTGTAACTCCAGGGCTGTTCTTCTGGCTCCGCGTCCGGTTTTGGGCGCAGTGTTATGCCTCCAACTGCGCCTTCGACTCCACATTGTTTCATGAGTGTCCACCTTTGACTGTCTTGAGGCGGTGCCTGGATAGCAATTCTCAGCATGACTATTTCCTTTCGCTGTTGGTGTTTTTGCCATTTTTATCGCTGCCCAATATATGCAGACCGGATGCGACATGCCATAAAAAATCTATCGCCAATAGCGCGGTCTAAATGGCTTTTGAGAAGCTATGCTCTTGCATATATTGATAATGACAAAAGGCAATCACTACCTGGCATACAAGGAGGCTCTGCTATGACCTGTTGGAAAATTCTCGCTGTCATCCTGCTGTTCACATCACCTCTTTTTGCTCAGGAGCAAGCTGAAAATCGCTTCCAAAGCGCGGCGGAGCGTTTTTTTGCGCGCAATGACAAAAATAAAGACGGCAAATTGTCGCGGGAGGAATTTCCCGAACGACAGCGCCGTCTGTTTGCGCGAATTGACACAGATAAAGATGGCTTTGTCACACTCGAAGAAGATATTTTTTATCGCAACAATAGACGGAGGAATACCGTGAATATTCCAGAAGGTGTAACTGTCCACCGAGATCTGATCTACGGACGGGTCGGGGAAAGAAAACTTCCCCTCGATCTCTATCTTCCGCCCGATATATCATCCCCTATGCCCGTGGTGATATGGGTTCACGGGGGCGGTTGGCGTGGGGGATCTAAAGGCAATGGCGGGCGGGCACTCAATATGACCACTCGCGGATTTGCCGTTGTTGATGTGGAATATCGGCTCAGCGGCGAAGCCCTCTTTCCCGCGCAAATCGAAGACTGCAAAACAGCCGTGCGATGGGTGAGAGCAAATGCAAAAAAATACAATCTCGATCCCGACCGCATCGGCGCGTGGGGTTCATCTGCTGGCGGTCATCTCGTGGCGATGATGGGTTTAACGCACGATGAAGATGTATTTGAGACGGATGATCACAGCCAATATTCGAGTCGGGTTCAGGTGGTATGCAACTGGTTTGGCCCTACGGATTTTTTGCGTATGAATGATTTTGAAGGCAGAATTGATCACGACGCAGCCGATTCCCCCGAGTCCAGACTCATTGGTGGTCCTATCCAGGAAAATAAGGAGAAAGTCGCTGCGGCCAATCCCATTACTTATGTCAGCAAAAACGATCCGCCCATGCTTATCATGCACGGGGAAAAAGATCGGGCAGTTCCCTATAATCAGAGCGAGTTGCTCTATGCGGCAATGCAAAAAGCGGGTTTGGATGTCACGCTTTACAAGGTTGTCAATGCCGGTCACGGCTTTGGCAATGCAGATAACCAGGCATCGCTGGTTGAAATGTCTGTTCAGTTTTTAGAAAAGCATCTCAAACCCCAAACGGATGCCGCATCGCCATAAGATTAAAAAAAGCCCTGTGAAAACAGGGCTTTTGTTTTTTTAAACGATAGGCTCTCATATCTGGGCGAAATCACTGAAACTCCAAACTTGCCA
The DNA here is from genome assembly GCA_026705765.1 of Gemmatimonadota bacterium. Taxonomy (NCBI): domain Bacteria; kingdom Pseudomonadati; phylum Gemmatimonadota; species Gemmatimonadota bacterium. Next base: position 14,980 of record JAPPAB010000135.1, on the reverse strand, counting down.
CAATTTGCTCATATTCGGTTAGCGGATAGCCCGCATCTCGGCTGCCATTGCCGATCATGTAATACCCTACCTGATTGTGGATGGCTATGGCTACGAGAAATCGGGTGCCGGGATATGCCCTGTTGGAGCGCTCCAGTTGAGAATAGCGAAATTGCCACTGAATTGCCTCGCCCACCCTGAGTCGGATGCGCTGTTTTTCGCCGATAACGCGATATTGATCAAATGCGAGCATTAGATACTGCTCTTCAAATTCTTGAACGAGTTGATCCAGTGTCATTGTCGTAAAGTTAGCTGGTAGTGCTCGTGGCTCCAAACGCATTTGCGGACGAAAGCCCCCCTCACCCGTAAGCCCAGGGCTGAGCATGCGTACGGTCACGGGTGGCAAACCATTGATGTCTCTTTGTGATGTAATGGTTGCTACATCGATACCCCACTGGTCATTGGGACGACTGATTCGAAATCCCCAGGAGTTGTTGACATATACAAGCCCGTCTAAAGTGGTTTCAGGCTCTGTGGGGATTGGTTTACACCCAGAAGTTGCCAACAGGCTACACAGCAAAGCGCAAAATATTCGGACGTGTATCATATCGATCTCCTTTTCGATCAATCGCGAAAGCAAACAGGTACTGATTATTTGACGCCAGATGGCCTGGCTGTGTTCCTGTCGCGTTGGAGTAATTCCGGGTGCAGGCGATAAAATATCGCTTCTATTTGCTTCAGACCTTCGGCTTGCACTACAAAACGCCCATCGATTACTACAGTCGGCGACCTTGTCGGTATCACGCCGAGTGCTCGAGCAGTGGCGTGTGTTTCTGCTCTGTTGTCTATTCCGCTGACGTCAATGCCCATCTGTTTTAAGCAGTTTACTACAGAAGATGTGTCGGAAGATGCCTTCTGCTTGTGGCATAACAGCGCGTCAACTATCCGCTCTGGAGCGGTCTGTTGTGCCTGTCGAAATAGTGCATTTTGTGTGTCATTGCCTACAAAGTGCAGGCGCAAGCGCTCGGGTGCCTGGATTTTTTTGCCCCATTGCAAGAGTCGTTCTGCTATTTGTAAGGCCGGAGACACGCTAACATCCATAAACAGGTCCATTCCCTCTATATTCTGGCCTTGAAAAACCCGCGCAATGGGCGTCAATAGCACAGTTGGAACAAAATGATCACCAACGCGCTGCATCAGGTGTGCAAATCGATTAAAATGGGCTGTTTTCTCAAATTCATTATTCAGCACATAAGCTGGCACCCGGTCTAGCCTATAACGCGCAATCAGGTTCTGTCCTATCTCGCTGTTTACTTCTACAGTTTGGAACTCAGCACCGGGAAAGAGCGATAGTGTAGATCGAATAAACGAATACGTATCACATACCGTACAGGTTGCGTCGTTGAGAATGGTCGTTTGAAAGGGAATGGGATCGCGTACTTCGCATCGCGCGTTTGGCGTCCCGCCGTTTAAGCATAGGCCAACTTTGTCTGGGTGTACACAATCCCGATCGCTGAGGCACTCGGGAACATCGGCGCAAAAGGGCAAATTTTTATTGTTTCGACAGATGAACTGCGCCACCTCATGAGAAGATGTTTTGACATCGCGTCCATTTACGCGCAATGTGGGCGATGCGTTGATTCCCAGCAGATTGGCCCGGCGAATATTTTCGGCAAATAACGTTTCACCCACATCGTTTTCGGATAGCTCGGCGATTTTGTCTGCGTCCATGTTCACCTGCGTTGCACAGATGCGCCAATCGGTTGCAATGCCCGATTTATTGCGACACAAAATGTAATCCCAGAACCGATCGGGGTATCGTGATATCACAATGGTTTGCCGAATGCCTTCGGCTATTTCTCTGTCGCCGTGCAAACTGCGAAAGCGACCCGATCCCGTCGAGGTCGTCGCTTTGCATCCTGGCTGTGCTGTCTGTGTCGAGCGTGTGACAGGGGGGGGCGATGCGACATTTTTTGTATTCGCTTCGTCTGCGATAAAATACAGGCGAAAGTCGATTTGATCCCCCAACTTGCGAAATAGAGGGGCAAGGGTTTGTTCTGCATGTATGCCATAGGGGCAATCTGCCATCACGAATAGCTCAACGAGAGGGCGGCCATCCTGGCTCGGTTCTGTTTCACCATGCTCTGTGTCCGATTTGGTTATTGCGTGAGAAGAGCCGTGTCCCTTGTGATTCACTTCTGCCAGCATATCGGCAAATCGGGCGTCAAAGTCGGGTGTCTGGTTTGCATCGTGACAGCGCTGGCACAAATCGGGAGATGGCGTGCGGCGGATATTGCTGATTTCTGGGCGCCGCGCGTGTTGTTCACCAGGCCCGTGGCACACTTCGCACTGCACATTTGTAAGTCGTTTGACATCTTTGCCAATCCGGAATCCCGTGGGATATCCAAATCCCGTGGTATGACACGTTACGCAGTCGGGCTGATAGTGTTTTTGTTTTTGCAACAAGCGATTAAATGCATTGGCATGGTGTGACTGTTCCCAGTCTGCAACCTCGGTAGCATGGCATCCTTTGCACGTCTCTACCCCGACATATCTATTGGTGCCCCGATGCGCCTGTTCTTCCTGTGCAAATCCCGCAAATCTCGGTCGTCCTGTCTGCTGTAATGCAGAATTTTTTTGAACCAGATTGTAGAATTCATCCACGAGCCGTTTCACGGTGCGGTCTTCGCCAATGGATTCAGAGAGCAATACGGAGGTGATTTGTTCTGCTGTCACCCGTCCATTTTCTACGTTTAAGATCGCCTGTCCAATTGCTTTGCCCTGGGGTTGGGTGCCCAGCAACAGGGTATTGCCGATCCTATGGGTTGTCTCGGTTGATCGCGTGCTGATCACGATATCTATATCGGAGATATGTTGTACGAGGCTGCGTTCTTCCTCTCGATCCAGGTCGCTCAATACAACTATGAGGTCGGTCTTTTGACGCACAGATGCCACTGCTTCCTGGATGCCATCGAGCCGGACATTTACGCCATCGGGCATATTTATATGTGAGGCTCCCATTGCCATACCGTGTACTTCAATCTCCCGTTCACCCGCCACACCTATGATACCGACGCGCACATCGCCCGCGTCCAGAATGCGTATTGGCGCACCCATTTGCACGCCATTTACCTTTAAGTTTGCACTTACAAAAGGGATGCCGATCGAATCGCGCATGGTTTCAAAGAACGATTGTCCAAATCGCAATTCTCCCACACCGACATTGGCCGCGTCGTAATGGATGGCTTTCATGGCTTGCAAATGTATTTTGCATCGCAATTGGTCCAATACGGTATCGCCTGCAAATAGACCGCCGGCATCTACTAACAGGGCATTGGGATACGATTGCTTTAAGTCATTTACCATTGTCGCACGCCGCGCAATGCCGCCGAGCTGGTTGTCCGCGCAGCCACACACTTCCAGGAAGCTCTGTGTGTCTCCTGTATAAAGCAGTACCACCTCTGCTGCTCTACTTTGTCCGGTGAGACAAAAGACAGCTAATAGGAGACACAAAACGAGGGGTGATCTTTCACATCTGTGCTCATCCGTGTTCATTTGTGGTTGCTTTCTGTTTTCTGAATTTCGCCTGTAAAAAAAGGCCCGATATTTCATCGGGCCTTACAAATACCATTTTTATTCGGTTACTCCACCAGGCCCAGCCTGCTCCAACGGATTTTTTGAAAAATATTCCACAGAGGCTTTTGGCTATCCCAGGAATAATAAATAAATAATGGGTGTGCTTTTACTTTTTCCATGGGTACCATCCCCCAAAACCGGCTGTCATAACTGCTGTCGCGATTGTCTCCCATCACAAAAATATGCCCCGGTGGCACTGTGTGAGGTCCATAGTTGTCGCGCGGGCTGTGCTGTTTGTGTTCTACTCTGGGGTCTTCGTGCTTAACGCCTTCTGGATTTTCAAATCGCTTTCCATCTACATATACAATTTTGTTTTTGATTTCCACTGTCTGTCCTTCAACCGCAATACACCGCTTGATAAAATCGCGCGACTCATCCCGGGGGAATTCAAAAATTACCAGATCCCCCGGTTGAGGGGTTGAAAATCCCGGTACGCGAAATGAGGGCAATTTGGTATTCAGTATGGGTACGCGGTCGGGTATTTGCGTGCCGAAGGTCAGTTTATCGCCCAGTACGTAATCGCCTTCTAATAGCGTGTCTTCCATCGATCCCGAGGGTATGTGATATGCTTGTACCAGCGTTCCCCGGATTAAAATGGCTAAAAATATGGCGATTCCAAATTCTCGCAATGCGCTTCTTTTTCGCTTCTTTTTTCTGTTTCTTTTGAGCATAGTCCTTCCATTGTGGTGAGTTGTCGGTTATACTACGTTGTGCCCTGTAAGAGCGGTAATTGGTCTGGCTGCTTTCTTTCAACGATTTTGCGAAAAATAAGTTCGCTCGGGTTGACCCGTTTCAGCAGATTTATTTGCCGCGAGCGAAATATCGAGGCTGCGCAAACCGTCTTCAAAGTCAGAGAGGATTCCCGATCCATCTCCCGAACGAATTGCAGCCATAAATACTTCGTCGATATCTTCCGATTCGCGCATTTCGCCGACCTCAGCCGCATTACCTGGAAATACGGTTACACCATTGCCATCGACGGTCGCTCGCATATCGCGCATGATGATATCAATGCCATTTGAGCCACCGCCATTGCGGAGAACGCAGGTGGAACTCAGTGTGCCCACAGCACCTTTTTCAAATTTGAGCGATAGGGCATATACGTCGGGGATATCGAGATTTTCGACATCGTTTAATGCGCGGGTGGCGTAATACGCGTGTACTTCTGCGACATCGCCCACGAGATAACGCAATAAGTCGATCTGATGCGTGGTCTGTTCGACAATCTGCCCACCCGACTGCGCCATCACGCGCCACCACGGCGTGCCCGGTAAACCACCCCAACGATAAGCCTGTGCCATGGCGATGGTCTTGTCTTTTAAAAATTCACGTCCCTGTTTTGCCCAGCCCGTATATCGCTGTTGATAGCCCACAGAGGTCAGTACACCTGATTTTTGAACGGCTTCCAGAATTTCCAATCCCTTTTCCATTGAGGGCACTACGGGCTTTTCCAGCAGCATGTGTACGCCTTGTTGCGCCGCCAAAATTTCTGCATCATAGTGTGCAAATGTCGGTACGACGACATACATCGCGGTCAAATTTTCACTGTCCAGCATCACGCGATAGTCGGTATAAGCCGTGCCACCAAATTCTGAAGTCGCGCTTTGTGCGGTTTCTTCTTTTATGTCACAAATTGCAACGATCTCGACATCTTCTATATTGGCTAACGCGCGCATATGCGACCGTGCACGTCCTCCAGCACCTACAAACCCCACATTAATGCCCATTTATATCCTCCATTCAAAAGGTGAGAGGTAAAAGGTAAGACGTAAGAGGTCCCCCAACCACACGCCAATAGGAACACCTCACACCTTGTATTCTCTCGTTCAAAAATAGACTGCATGACCAGAACTGTCAAGAGGCACGCCCATTATTAAGCTGTATTGCGTCACTTTGCGTTATTTTTTTACTACTGGACCCTGTGGCGCTTCCTTGCTGTACAATGTACTGCCTCGCTCGTAAGACGCGACGACTGAACCGTCGGCAATTTCCAATCTGGGTACGTTTTTTTCGAATACATCGCGGTCGGGTCCGCGCATGACGGCTATCTGTTCGTCGCTCATGCCCGAGACGAGATCGCCCCACCGTTTTTCTGGATGGGTCAATTCTCCGCCGCTGCGATTGAAGTTGCGCGATGAGTATTTGTGCAAAATCCCCCGCCGCGAGATGTCGCTTTTCCACGCCAATGTGCCGTGTGTGGTGCCGCCATCCATGAAGAAGAGCACATCGCCCGCTTTCATCTCTACGTGTTTTACCAATCCCATGTGGTCATCGCAGGAACTCACCCCAGGCGGCATGCGATAATACGCTTTGTGCGATCCCGGTACGCATGCAAATCCACCGTCGGCTTCGGTTACGTCGCGCAATTGCCAGGTTACGGTTACGGCTTCACAATAGCTTCGCCCATTTTGATAAATATATCCGCGCCCTGGATTGAGCGGCTCATTGGAGTCGTGCAGGGAATGGCCCGATGTGCCTTTGACCGCACAAAATGCCGTTCCTCCACCCGTGCGACCACCACTGGCACCCATCCAGTTTAGCCGATGTTCAACGGCCGGATGGGCGAGCATTCGTCGAAAAGGATCGCAATGGGGACTGGGCAACTGAGTCAGCCCACCCAACAGGGGCCTACCCGTGCCCGCGAGGCTTTTTGACCCGCGTGCGAGTTCTTCGCCAACGACGATTCGGTCCTCAAATTTGTCAATGGCGGCATTGGCCTGTGCCAGCCATTCTTCATCCATGACCCCGCGCAGCACCAGGTACCCGTTTAAGTCCCAAAAGTAAAATTCTTTTTGGTCAATGCCCGAGTTTGGATTTTTCATCAGGAAAGATGGGTGAAAAATTTCGCGAGATTCTTCTAATGTGATTGTCTCGCCATCTGTTTTCAACGTTGGCGGTGGCGTTGTATCGCGATATCCAGGTCTGTACAGCGATGCACGCTGCTCTGGACTCATTCCCGCCATCGAGTCGGATACTGGCATTTTATCCGATTCAGGGCCAGGTCCCACAGAACGGATCACACCGCGGCCCACGTATTCGTAGGATAGCAAGCGCTGTGGTCCCTCGCCTTGCCAGGGACGCATGCCCTGTACGACGCTCAAGCCGACGATGAGCAGATCGCCCGCTTTTAGTTTGGGTTGAAAAAGATAATCCGAGTCATCTACACCGGTCAATATATCCTCTGGCGTTTCTACATTTGATTTGTGGGTACACGGTACGAACACAAACCCACCATCGCCAGCTTTGGCATCAGAGAGTGCCCAGATTACGCGCACGCCTTCACAAAATCTTCGATCATTCTGATGATAATATGCCAGCGCGGGATCTCGCGGTTCATTGCCGCCCTCCAGCGGGGCAGAGGTGTCACAGGTTTCGTCGCATAGAATTTCGGGTGCGCGGTCGAGCCTGAACCCATGTCCCACAATTTGATTCAGACACCACACGAGTTGGGGATGGATCAACAAATCGCGAAAGGGTTCGCGCAAATCGCCTTCCCAGCCGAGCATTCCTTCGAGTGACCCTGCCCGATCAATCGCGTTGTTTAACCGCGCGACTTCGGGACGGGACAAAGCCCCCGGTATATGCAAATAACCTGTTAAATCAAAGGCGTAATTCTCTTCGTTTGTCATGGTTTCCCGGTCCATTTCAGCCTCCTTGACTGTGATGTACCTGTTTGCCTGCTGGTATGCAGGCATGAATGTGGCGGTTTATTCATGAAATGTTCAAATTGATTCAAAAAACAAGTATAAAATGAAACCCCTCTCAACCGATTGCTTGACGCATCTGAAAAAAAAACTGCCCATTTAAATGGACAGTTTGTGAGTTGTGACGCTTTGCATTATTTTTTTACCACTGGACCGGTAGGTGCTTCCTTGCTGTACAATGTACTGCCTCGTTCGTAAGACGCGACGACTGAACCGTCGGCAATTTCCAATCTGGGCACGTTCTTTCTAAACACATCGCGGTCGGGACCGCGCATGACTGCCATCTGTTCATCGCTCATGCCCGAGACGAGATCGCCCCACCGTTTTTCTGGATGAGACAATTCTCCGCCGCTGCGATTGAAGTTGCGCGATGAATATTTGTGTAAAATCCCCCGCCGCGAGATGTCGCTTTTCCACGCGAATGTGCCATGTGAGGTGCTGCCATCCATGAAGAAGAGCACATCGCCCGCTTTCACCTCTATGTGTTTTACCAATCCCATGTGGTCATCGCAGGTGCGCACGCCCGGGGGAGTAGGATAATACGCTTTGTGCGATCCCGGCACGCATGCAAACCCACCATCGGATTCGGTTACGTCGCGCAATTGCCAGGTTACGGTTACGGCTTCGCAATAGCTGCGTCCATTTTGATAAAAGTATCCCCGGGTTGGATTGAGCGGCTCATTGGAGCCATGCTGGGAATGGCCCGATGTGCCTTTGACCGAGCAAAATGCCGTTCCTCCGCCCGTGCGACCACCGCTGGCGCCCATCCAGTTCAGCCGATGTTCAACGACCGGGTGGGCGAGCATTCTCCGAAATGGGTCGCAATGGGGACTGGGCAACTGAGTCAGTCCACCCAATAGGGGCCTGCCCGTGCCTGCAAGCGTTTTTGATCCTTGTGCGAGTTCGTCGCCAACGACGATTCGGTCCTCAAATTTGTCAATGGCGGCATTGGCCTGTGCCAGCCATTCTTCATCCATGATCCCGCGCAGCACCAGGTACCCGTTTAAGTCCCAAAAGTAAAATTCTTTTTCGTCAATACCCGAATTTGGATTTTTCATCAGGAAAGATGGGTGAAAAATTTCACGGGATTCGTCCAATGTGACTGTCTCGCCGTCTGTTTCTAAAGTCGGTGGTGGTGTTGTATCGCGATATCCGGGGCGATAGAGCGATGCGCGCTGTTCAGGTGTTAGTTCTGCCATCAAGTCGGATACTGGCATTTTATCCGATTCAGGGCCAGGTCCCGCAGAACGGATTACGCCGCGGCCCACGTATTCGTAGGATAGTAAGCGTTGCAGTCCCTCGCCTTGCCAGGGACGCATGCCCTGTACGACGCTCAGACCGACGATGAGTAAATCACCCGCTTTTAATTCGGGTTGAAAAAGATAATCCGAGTCATCTACACCGGTCAATATGTCTTCTGGCGTTTCTACATTTGATTTGTGGGTACACGGTACGAATACAAATCCGCCATCTCCGGCTTTGACATCAGAGAGTGCCCAGATTACGCGCACGCCTTCACAAAATCTTCGATCGTTCTGGTGATAATATGCCAGCGCGGGATCTCGCGGTTCATTGCCACCTACCAGTGGGGCAGAGGTGTCACAGGTTTCGCCGCACAGTATTTCAGGTGCGCGGTCGAGCCTGAAACCGTATCCTACAATTTGGTTCAGATACCACACGAGTTGGGGATGGATCAGCAAATCGCGGAATGGTTCGCGCAAATCGCCTTCCCAGCCGAGCATGCCTTCGAGTGACCCTGCCCGATCAATTGCGTCGTTTAACCGCGCGACTTCGGGGCGGGTCAAAGCTCCCGGTATATGCAAATAACCCGTTAAATCAAAGGCGTAATTCTCTTCGTTTGTCATGGTTTCCCGGTCCATGTCAGCCTCCTTGACCTCGATTTACCTGTTTGCCTGCCCATATGCAGGCATGATTGCGGTGGTTTATTCATGAAAAGCTCAAATCGATTTAAAAAACAAGCATAAAATGTAGCCCCTCTCGACCGATTGCTTGACGCATTTGATGTAGCTCTGTAAATTGCGCCTGTTCTTTCTCTAATGCTTGCTTTATTCGGATTACTGAAATTTTTCTGCTGTGAGTAATGAAAGGCATTATAATGGCAGAGTCTCGTCCCAATATTGTGCTTGTGATGTGCGACCAGATGCGCTGGGATGCGGCTGGTTTTGCGGGTAGTTCTGTTGTTCAAACGCCCCATCTGGATCGTCTATCCGAGGGCGGGGTGTGCTTTGAAAATGCCTATTGCGCTTCTCCTGTTTGTTCGCCTGCTCGGGCGAGTTGGTTGACCGGATGCTATCCCCATGCCCATCTGCAATTGCGAAATTATGGGCCACAACGGGGAAAAGACTGGGGGGGATATCTGCCGCAGGACCGCGTTACGATGGGGGATGTTTTGAAACGCGCGGGATATCGCTGTGGCATGGTTGGTCCGTGGCATCTGGGCGATGACCATGCGCCACAGCACGGGTTTGAGGATTTTTGGGAGACTTATCGATATCTGGGCGACGAATATACAGATCCTCTTTTCGATTATTTTGAACGCGAGGGGGTACCCAATCTCTACAGCGATGGGGAACTTGTCACCCAGTACGGAAATATTCTGGCATTTGCGACACTTACAGACCCGCGACAGCAGCGTACGACCTGGACGGTTGACCGCGCGATTGAATTTTTGCGCCAGCAAGAGGATGATCCGTTTTTTCTTTTTGTGAGTGTTAAGGATCCGCATCCCCTCATCGTTATCCCACCAGAATTGCTCGAACTCTATCCGGTAGATCAAATGCCTCTGCCGGATTCTCTGCGAGACCCACTTGAGGGTAAACCGCATTTTCAGACTCGCGTAAAATTTCGCATGCCCGATACGGTGACAGATCGGCAGTTCCGCGAGATGATGGCATACTATTACGCCCTGATCACCCATATTGATGCGGAGGTCGGGCGTCTGATTGGCGTTCTTGAAGAACAGAATATGCGCGATAATACGCTCGTGGTTTTTATGAGCGATCACGGCGAACTGCTCGGCGATCACGGTTGCACAGAAAAGTGTCTGATGTACGAAGCCTCGGTCAGAGTTCCTTGTCTGCTCTCGTGGCCGCGCGCGCTCCCAACGGGTTTGCGCGTGACGACCCCGCTTGCCGGTGTTGATTTAATGCCGACTTTACTCGATCTGGCAGGCGAGGCGCCGCTCGAAAAAATAGATGGTCGCTCTGTTGCGGACGCGATCCTGAATGGTCGGCAGCCGAAACCGCAGCCCATTTTTGCGGAGATCGCCAGCCAGGAGGCCATTTATTGGGGTGCAAAAGAAAGAGAAGAGTTTGCCGCGCATGTGATGAATCTCGATGGTCGCTGGAAGTATATTCGCAATCGTTTTGATATCGATGAATTGTACGATTTGGAGACAGATCCGGGCGAAATGCAAAATCTCGCGCAGCTTTCCGAATGTCAACCGCGCATTACAGCTATGCGCCAGCAAATCGCCGAGATGATTTGCCATACGGGTCCTGGTCCTTATGACTGGTGTTTGCAAATGTAGGCAGCGCGCGAAAAGGAGAACTACAATATGGGAGAATCAACAGGAATGACAGGGAACAACGCCATTCCATTTGAGGCGTTTGCGGGTTTTGAGCGGCTTGAGAATGTCAATCCCATTCTTGCCTGCGAGCCGCCAGAGTGGGCCGCTGCAGCCCATGCGTTTGTGATGGATGATACGGTGCACTATTTGTGGGGGAGGAGAAAAGAGGGCAATTATTGGGTTTTGATGCATAGCACGGCTCCGGTGAACGATCCCGCAAAGATCGCACACGATCCGCGCAATCCCGTGCTTTTGCCTTCGAGAGAGGGATTTGACGATTATACAATCGAATATCCTTTTCCGTTTTGGAATCCCGCCGATGGCAGGTTCTATGTTTATTATTTGGGGCGGCGACAAAAGCCGCCGAAGCAGACGGGTTTATTGGTGGGTGATGGCGATTTTGGCAAGTGGACGCGCGTTTGTCAGACGCCTGTGATTGCCTCAGATACTGCACATGAGCACCAGGGGTCGTCGCATCCCTCGGTTGTGGTTGTAGATGATACCATACACATCATTTATACGGGGGAGTCGGCAGAACCGCCGACCTTATGTCACGCGACCGCGCCGACGAGCGATCCCGCGGCTGTTACCAAAGATTCCGCGAATCCCATTTTTATGGGTAGCGGGGAAGTGTGGGATAGTTGTGGTGTTCGGGAGGCTGAGATTTTTAAGGGTCCACAGTATTTCCATCTCTTTTACGGGGGGTCCGATGGCGAGGCCTGGCGGATTGGGCATGTGCGAACACGCGATTTTCGCACCTTTGAACCCAATCCACATAATCCAATTTTTTCGCCCTCGTCAGATCCCGATGCATGGGACTGCGATGGGATACTAACGCCCCAGATAATTGAAATTGACAACCGCTACTACATGGTTTATGCAGGTATGAGAGGGAGGGAGTGGCAGACGGGACTCGCGGTGGCGCAATCTGTATGACTCAGTCTTTCAGGACGCGGTTGGGTGTGTACTGGTTTGTGTAGTGACGCATGTTTCCCGTGGCGTTGTTTTGTTTGATGGCGTCAGCGGGGAAGGTATGGAGAAACCAGTTGTTGTAGATTTCAGCACTTTCCTGGGGAATACCGCGAATGACTACGGCGGGTACACCAGTGGCGCGAAAGGTGTTGTGGTGGATTAACATAAGATCGCCGGCGATGTGCGTATCGTCACCGCGATCCTGGCCGCCGTGCATGTCAAAGCTGTGGCTGTTGGCGTTTTCCAGAATCAGGTTGTAACGGGCTTCATAGCTGGTGCCGGGTCTTCCGGTGCCTGCAATGTGGTGGCGACACCAGTCGAACAAATTGGCCTCGATAAGGGCGTTGGACTGATCCAGCACCACGCCGTAGCCAAGGCCGTAGCGCTGGTTGTGGTGAAAGTAGTTGTGATGGATGTGGTTGTCCGTCGAGCCAGCCCGCAGGAAGATCGCGCCGTGACTCCAGCCCCAGAGTTCGCAGTTATCGACTTCGAGGTTGGGATATTCGGTCTGGATGGCGCGGGAGTTTGGGATGCTGTAGTAGCGCCCTTCGGCATGGAGTTGTCTCATTTGCTCGGTGCGTCTGAGGGTGTCCGGTCCCCGGAAGCGAAGGCCGGTGATGCGGATGTTGGGACCGGTGGCGATAAAGAGGGGTATGGTTTCGAGTTGTTTGGAGTAGAGCAGGGCACCCTGGGAGCCGGGTTTGCCCCGACCGCTGGCGAGTGTGACGCCCCCGCGTATGGCGATGTTTTGTTGTCCGGTCAGGTCGATTCTGACGGTATCTACTATATAGACTATCTGGTTGGTACCGGCGAACTCGAGAGCGTCGAGCAGTTCCAGGCGGTTTGTGACCAGGTATTCGGATGGGTCAACCAGGCGGTTATAACCCTCGCCACCGCCGATGGGATTGCCGGTGGGGTTGATATCGGCACCGAATTTGTCATCTGAAAGCAGGGGTTTTTCCTGCTGACCATCTGAGGAAGGATCGGGGGTGAGTGGCTTTTCTTTGTCAGAACAGGCGAGCAGAAGGAGCAGTGCGGTGAGATATCGAAGCGTTCCTGACATGTCAATCTCCTTCTTCAAATGATTCGTCAGTGAAAAACTACGGCAATTCAGCTAATTGATCAAGTCGAATAGAAGTCCTATCAACACGGGACCACTCAAGAGAAAGGAGCTCGCAATGCGCGATATTGTGGTCTTTAGCGGGAACGCACATCGTCAATTGGCAGAGCATATCTGCCAGTATCTAAGCGTGTCCCTCAGCCGCAGCACGATCAACCGCTTCAGCAACGATTGCATTCAGGTGCAGTTGAACGCAAATTGTCGGGAGGCTGATGTCTTCCTGATTCAGCCTCTTGTACCACCTGTTCAGGACCATCTCATGGAACTCCTGCAGATGCTGGACGCGGCGCGCGGGGCATCGGCTGCCCGTACGACGGCCGTTATTCCATACTACAGTTACGCACGGTCAGATAAAAAGGATGCGCCTCGCATTTCTATTGCAGGGAGACTGGTGGCAGATTTAATTGATACGGCAGGTGCTAATCGGGTGCTTACGATGACCCTCCACGCGCCGCAAGTACATGGGTTCTTTCGCATTCCCGTCGATCATCTCAATGCCCTCCATGTGTTGGCGAGATATTTTCGGGGTAAAGACCTGACGGATACGGTCGTTGTTTCGCCCGATCTTGGAGGCGCGAAGGAGGCAACGCATTTTGCCCGCCTGCTCAAGCTGCCCGTAGCAGCCGGAATCAAACGCCGCATCAGCGATGAAAAAGTCGTGATTGATTCAATTGTCGGCGATGTAGAGGGGAAGAAGGTGATTGTTCTGGACGAGGAGATAGCTACGGGAGGGACACTTGTGGAGCTTATTGATCGCCTTCGGGAGCGCGGCGTTAATCACATCACGGTATCCTGCACGCATGGACTTTTTACGGGACAGGCCCTGCCGCGTTTGAGTGCAATAGCAGAGGTGAAGGAATTGGTGACGACAGATACGGTTCCGCTTTCTTCACAGAGCCAATGTCCTCCCAATCTGACCACTCTATCCGTGGCACCTCTCCTGGGTGAGGCGATCCGCAGGATACACCACGGGGAATCGGTCAGTAGTCTGTTCACGGCTCCAGATTGGATCGTGGATACGGGATAGGAAAAAGATAATGAAAAAGAAAGCGGTTGTCTTGCTCAGTGGTGGTTTGGATTCTACTACAACTTTGGCTATTGCCACAAATCGGGGTTATGCCTGTTACGCGATCACTTTTTGTTACGGGCAACGGCACGAAACCGAGTTCGAGTATGCAAAAAAAATTGCCGCTCATTTTGGTGTACGGGATCACGTTATTGCCAATATTGATTCGCGTGCTTTTGGTGGTTCGGCATTAACCGACGATATCGATGTACCCAAGAATCGAGACGAGAGCGAAATGTCCGACGGTATTCCGGTCACTTATGTCCCCGCTCGCAATACGATTTTTCTTTCTTACGCGCTTGCAATGGCCGAATCTCTCGATATTCGCGATATTTTTATCGGCGTCAATGCCATAGATTACAGCGGTTATCCCGATTGCCGCCCCGAATATATTGCCGCCTTTCAAAATATGGCGAATATCGCCACCAAAGCCGGTGTTGAAGGAGATACGTTCACCATTCACACGCCGCTTATTGATCTGACCAAGGTCGAGATTATCAAACGGGGATTAGAACTCGGTGTTGATTACGCTATGACCTGTACCTGTTACGATCCCGATATAGAAGGCCGCGCATGCGGGCAGTGCGACGCCTGCCTGTTGCGCTTGCAGGGGTTTGCACAGAATGGTATGAAAGATCCGGTGGCCTATCGGTAAGAGGCGGTTCTTCATTGCCGCAATGTACGCTTGCTAAATTTATGCGGATTTACGTTCTTAAATAAATAGTGGTCTCATTCACCTTTAAAGAATTGTGTCTATGCCAGCTCTATCTCTCGACCAACTCATCGCCGATTATTGCGATCAAAACGCACACTCGCAACGCCTTTTCAAACGCGCACAAGAAGTTTTGCCCGGTGGCAATACGCGCACCGGTGTTTTTGTCAATCCCTTCCCGATTTACGCGGACCAGGGTGAG
>JAPPAB010000134.1 GCA_026705765.1 Gemmatimonadota bacterium | reverse complement strand
TTGGAGATTGATGGTCACGATCTGGTCGCTATTGACGATGCTTTGCACGGTGCGGATGCGCGTGCGGATTGTCCTCTGGCGTTGATCGCGCATACGGTGAAGGGCAAGGGTGTGAGTTTTATGGAGGACGATTTGCTCTGGCATTACCGCAATCCCGACGACGATCAACTCGCCGCAGCACTGCGAGAGGTGGGGGGTGGGTGATGCGGACGATGTTTATTGATACGCTGCTGGAACTGGCTGATGAGGATGATCGCATCTTTTTGTTGTGCGGGGATCTGGGTTATTCTGTGTTGGAGCCGTTTTTCGAGCGGTTTCCGGACCGGTTTATAAATGTGGGGGTTGCCGAGCAGAATATGATCGGTATTGCAGCCGGGCTGGCGCAGGGCGGCTATGTCGCGTTTTGCTATTCTATTGCAAATTTTCCGACGTTGCGTTGTCTGGAGCAGATCAGGAATGATGTCTGCTACCACGATTGCAATGTTACTGTTGTGTCTGTCGGAGGGGGTGTGGCTTATGGTGCCCAGGGGTATAGCCATCACGCGGTTGAAGATCTGGCGGTGATGCGGGCGTTGCCGAATATGGTGGTGGCTGCGCCGGGCGATCCCCTGGAGGTTCGCGCGTTGACCTGTGCGCTGGTCGATCATCCGGGTCCGGGTTTTTTGCGCCTGGGCAAGGCGGGCGAAGCGATTTTGCACGATGGGATTCCGTCGCTTGAGATGGGAGAGGTGATCGAGATGCGAGGTGGGGACGATGTGATCCTGCTCAGTACGGGTGGGATGCTGGAAACTGCATTGCAGGTCGCCGATCAGCTCGCCCAGCAGGGCGTTGATGCGGGGGTGACGAGTGTGCCATTTCTCAAGCCGCTGAATACGGATTATGTCATCGCGGCTGCGCGACGGAGCGCGCTTTTGTGTACGCTCGAAGAGCACGGACCCATCGGCGGCCTGGGCGAAGCCGTGGGGTCTTGTCTGGCGCAATTGTCGGGAGACCGCGCCGCGCTGTTGCCATTTAGCCTGCCGGAGGGCAGTACAAAAGGCGTGTCTGGCGATCAACACTATTTGCGGCTGCGCGGCGGTCTCGATCCCGATAGCATTTTCACGGCTGTTACCAATGCCTTTCGCCTTTGACGTTTATCTGTGTATATCTGCGTTCATCTGCGGATGCCTTTCGCCTTTGCCTTTTCATCCGTGTTCATCTGTGGTTGCCTTTCGCCTTTGCCTTTATCCTGCCCATCCTTTAATCCCGTAAATCCTGATTCTGATTGCCTTTGCGTTTCTTTTTTATTATCATATCATTATCAGAGAAAAAACGCTTGACACTACCATTTTGATTGCATATAATTAGCCCGTCATATATTTAAGGTGGAGCAGTTCCCATGAACCAAACGTTAAACAAAACAGAAGGGGTATTGTTTTTTCCTAACGCATTGCTCCTCAACGCAATTGTGAGGATGTTGCATTGGTGTGTGTTAGGCTGTTTTTGGAAGGAGGTACTCGAATAAAATGGCTAGTTCATAAGTGTTCGTAAATTGTTGTTTTTAGAGGAATTAAAGAATATGAAAACAAGTTCGTTGAAGGGAGGGATATAAATTTGGAATCTGGTAGTGCTTCTCCGCTGGGTCGCAAAGATCGCGGCTCTCACCCTGTTCTGGGGTCCGGTCTCAAACAACGCGGACAACAGCGCGAGAGGTTGCAGTTTCGCAGTAGAATTAAAACGTTCGTAAACAATCATTTACTCGATCCTGACTTTTTTTTAGGAGGTCGAAGGATGAATTTTCACAAAACAATTGGCTTTTTGGCGGCTCTGCTGTTGATGATTGGACTCGGAGCGCCAGATAGTTTTGCACAAAACTCAATCAATGTTACAGTTGATCTTAATGCTATAACATTGCCAGGCGTAGACGAAGACAACAACAACGAGCCTGACGCTTCTACTCGCGGCGTACTTGAAGAGGTACGATCGACCGTGCCTGTAACTGTGACGTTATCTCCTGCCCCTGCTGAAGGTGTAACTGTAGAGGTAGCAGTGTCTGCTACCCTGCTTGATGGGAGCCAAATTGGGTCAACGTCTATTACTGCAGTAGGAGATGCTGCTTCGACTGCCGCATTCGCAGGTACTATAGATATTACGGCACCCCGTGATGCCGATGCGGACAATGAGACAGCTCAAGTGACCGCTACAGCGGCAGGCTATGCATCTGGCTCGATCGCGATACCAATTGTCGATGACGAGAACACCATACTTGTTGCTGTCACTCCAGGTGGTGGAGCAACTGGATTTAGAGAGGGTACAACGGTAACGGCGACTGTGGCAGTGACGTTGCAACAGAATAATCCTGGTGGTGTTCGTACTGCTATTGTTGCTGGTGCGGATGCTTTCGATGACGCGGTGACTGTGTCTGTAAGTTTTGATCCCGTCGCTGAGTTCACGAAGGTGTTTGATGATGGTACTACAGATGATGACGTGGTAGCTCATAAGCCTCTAAAAATAGAAGTTGGTGCCGGTAGTGCTACCGGAAACATCGCCGTTGGTGCTACCAACGCCGAACTGTCATTCATCATGAAGGACAATAATAACAATGAGGGAAATAGAGATGCGACGGCGACGGCCAGTTTGGCAGGCTTTGTAAATGGCATGACAGAACTGACCCTCGAGGATGATGAGCAGACTCTGACCCTTTTTGTTGATCCTGACAAATTTACGGAGGGGGACGCTGGGGCTTTGGCTGTGAGTGTGACGTTAGTGCCTGTCCCTGCCGCGGCAACACCTGTGACAGTGACTGCCACTATTAATGGGATCCCAATAACTGATGCGGTGGCGGATGGTCTTTCGATAGACACCACCAACGGTGAAGCCACCGGTACTCTGACTGTTACATTGCCGAACGATGATGTCAATTCGGGCGATCGGACGATCGTCGTGTCCGCCGCATTTGGTGCAGGAAACGCAAGAGTAACCAGTAATTCGGTGAATGTGACCGTCGTGGATGATGATCAAGATCAGTCCCTGACCCTTACGCTTGATCCTGCAGAATTGCGGGAGGGAGGCAATGGGATGGTGGCTGTGACGGTGGCGTTCGCGTATCGCCCTAGCACTACTGCCGCCACGCCCGTGACTGTGAGTGCTACGATTGACGGGGTTCCGGTTGCTACATCACAGGCTGTTGAAGTTCCCGCAAACGATATAAGTGTTGCTACTACGTTGACCATTTCGTTGCCAGACGATGATGTCGATTCGGGCACGAGGGAGGTTGTCGTGGCCGCCGTAACAGGAGTGGATGCTCCTAATGCGACTCCCCCGACCCAAAGAATATCAACCACCGAGACTCTGATTATCACGGATGATGATGTGGGTCCAGACGCGTTTACACTTTCGTCCGATATCTCCAATCTGCAAGAAAATGCTCCTGGGAGAAATGTCGAAGTGACTGCGACGCTGTCTGACGACCTGAATGCTGGGGTTACGGTGGTGGTGACATTGACCCACGAGATAATGGGCGATGAGGCGACGGCGACAGCAGTGTCAGTGTCGGGTCCAATTACGATAGTGGGTCCCGAGACCACAGGCTCAACCATGGTAAATATTGACCCATCAAATGATGAGGTATTTACGAACAGGTCAGTCGTATTGACTGGTAGTGCCCTTGGTCTTGGTACTGGCAAAGTGACGATCGGAATCATAGATGATGATTCATCTTTGGGAACGCTCACGGCTACTACCAATCCGCCCAGCTTGAATAAAGCCAACACGGCCCAGACTACTACCGTGAAAGTGGCTGTCCAGATGAGAGATCTCTCTGCGAGTTCGGGCATGGTGACTGTGACTCTGGAAACTGACAAAGGAACATTTAGGGATTCTGGCGCTAAGACCATTATGTTGGCAATCCCTCTGGCGGATGATCCTAATAAGGATCCTGCCACTGTCGCCCCCAAAGGCAGCGGAACTACCGTATTGGAGATTCCTGGTAATGTTGCAAATGCAGGGGGGAAAATTACGGTGACTGCCTCGGCGGATTCCTATGTTATGAGTACGCTCACTATTCCCGTAGGAACCCGCACTGCTGGTGATGTTAAGGGTTTCCGTGTTGTAATAACCGCCCCAGGAGCAGCGAACACCTGGGTGCCGGTGAAAAACAACGCAGTCACAATTCAGGTGAGACGCGTCGAAGGCATAGCGTTTCCCTGGACGAACTTTACCAGCATTAAGGTCTCGTTGCGAGATACGGCGAGCGCCGACGAAGCACATGCAGCTACTGGCGCTTTTGCGCAACTTGGTAATGTTTTAACTTTGTCGGGCATTAGTGAGAAAGAAGGCGGGTTTAACTTCAGGAAAGCGGGATCTGGAGGTGGAATCGCTTATGTAGCCGCCCAGGACGCGTTCCAATTTAAGCTCCAGGTGCCGGCAAACAAAGGTCCAGTTCCCGGTCATTACTTTGGCGTGTATGCGATTGCTGAGTTCGCCCATACTGGGGGTCCAACCACGCTCGCAAGTAATGATATAGACACAATGATTTCTGATGATCCCGCAGCTCTGAACGAAGTTGTTCCGAACGCAGCGGAGAGAACCGTCGGTGATGGGAAGTATATACGCATTGACAACCGTAAGCCTACAGCCGCTGCTGTTTCTAACATTGCTGTCACGATAGATGGTGTTCCGATAGATGGTAGCAACGTTCCTGCTGTAGTTGATGACGAGATTCGCGTAGCAGTCAAGGTTAGTGCCAGCGGCAATGTTTTCAGAAACAAGGCGCGGCTCGAGCTAAAAACTACTACGGCGAATATTAACGGCATCAATCACGCTGGTCAAGCAGCACCTGCTAAAGGAAACTTTTCAAGTATTAAGGTCAATCAACTGGCTTCAGATTCATTGCGTTACACCTGGACAGTGACTGACAACCTGTTCAAGCGTAAAATCGCCGCTTTTGTAGAGGGTATCGGAAACAAAGATACCGTGTATCCGATAGATAGCGGGGCGGCACTGGTTTCTGTAGTGATAATAGATCAGGCTGGCAACACTGCTGCTAAGAATTCACCCAGTTTTCCAGTGGATTCTAAGAAGCCGAGTATTTCATTCCTGTATCCATCTGCGGATCCCGACAGTGCGTTTGCCCATGATTATAACATGCGCTTTACAGGTAATATGATAAGTACTGTTGAGGGTCAGAATGTAGATGATCACCTCAATCCTCTGCGAATCGCTGTGAATGAAGATCTTTCAAAGATCGAGGTGTTTGCAGTCGGAGCGGATACGTTAGAAATCGGTGCTGAACGTCAGAATACCTTTGCCTCGGGTGCTGTAATGGACTCAATCGTTATCAGCACGACAGGTCTTAGTTCTCCTAAAAAGGATGAAAAGGACAAATATGAGGGTACTGACTACATCCCGTCGAGCGCTAATATAGCCGGTACAGAGATCGAAGTCGCTGTTATAGTGACCGATCTATTGGGTAACAAGATGAAAGCGACGATGTCCGGTGTTACGCACGATGACGCACCTCCAAAGATTACAGAGTGGTTCCCCAAGAACCGTCTCCTTGATGATGACCAGATTAACGATGCTACGCGTCATCCGGTCCTTACGCTGAAGGAATCCGTAGATTCAATTGCGGTTAACTTCACGGCTTCAGATGGCGATATTGTCAAGGAAGAGGTTGATGATGTTAGGGAAAAGGGTGAAACTCAGGTCACATTCTCTGATGGCTTAAATCAGGATGAGGCATATTCGATGACGATATTCCTTCGAGATCTCGCGGGGAATGTTTTCATCACGCCTGCGGATTCCTCTGCAAATATGACGTTTAATGCGGGATTCGACAATCCGATGGCGAATATGTTTAAGGTCACAAATATGACTGCTATTACGGAGACTAATGAGACTGCTGCAGACTCCGTGATTGCTGGTCAGGCCTTTATTCTGGAGATTCAGACAGTTGATCACGATGCTGCGTCTAACACAAGCCGCGATGCTCTGATCTATAAGAATATAGATGAGGATGGCACTATGGCGGCTGAGGTGCGTATCAGTGCCTGGGGCGCAGACGGTGCTGCCGAGTCCGTATGGTTTGAAGGTAAAGGTGTGATGGATGATGCCGACAATCCAGACGGTATGGCCACGCTTGACGATAATTGGGTACTCGGTAAGCGCACAGTTATGGCCAAGTCGAACATGGCTCTTGACCAGGTGAAGATTTTGGTTGAGCATCGAAATGCCGGTGACGGTGGTACAACAGTACCGAAATTCGATGGCGCAATCGAAAATCTCTACGTTGGTGCTGCCGACTTCGCCGGGTTTGAGATAACCGCCTGGGAAGAAGGCGTAGAAGGTGCTGCACAAGAGATTTGGGGCGATTACACCCTCCGGGTGGTCCCGATCGATGAACACGGCAATGCCTCAGTGAGAGCCTTTAAGGCTGATCCAGAAACTGCTGAAGACTCTCTGGCGGTGTTGGATACCCGGGTGAAAGACAATGCCTTCGAGTATAAGAATGGCATTCCTGTCGAGATTGATGGCGTCCCCTCTATCGAAGACTTCGCTCTAGTGGTAGAGGAGATCGAGAAGGGTGGTAATAGCTATGATCTCGTAGCCCCTGACAATAGACGCAGTCAGACGGTTCGGGTCAAGGTATATAATGAAGATTTAATGGAAGGCGATACCCGAAGCCAAAACATCAGATCTTCTGTGAGGCTCGCTATTTCTGCTCCTTTGACACCCACGCTTACGCTCTGGGTGCCCGGTAGCAATGTGAATGAAGCCGGTAACGATGTTGAGATTCCCGCCGATGGTGATGTAACGGTAACGGTCGCAGCCGAAGGCTATAATGCTGGCGATATGGTTACCTTTACGAAGAACGGTACAGCGATGGATCCCGTGGCGGCAGATGACGATGGCGTTGCCAGGTTGATGATTACCATGGCTGCGGCAGGCACTGTGACGGTGTCGGCTTCGAATGGTGTGTATTTGACGGACGAGCTTACCGTCACGTTTGTCGAGGCACCTGCTGAACTGTCGCGTAAGAAGTTTGTCGATGCCAATGGCGATCCCGTTTATCTCGTCTCTTTGGCTGATATGACAGTTGGTTCGGATGACTACGCGCTCTTTAGTGCTGCGTGGGGTAAGACCAGGACTGATAATCCGGATGATCAGAGTGTCTTCCAGTCCGATGTCAACGACGATGACACGGTTAATTCGTCTGACTACGCGCT
The DNA here is from genome assembly GCA_026705765.1 of Gemmatimonadota bacterium. Lineage (NCBI taxonomy): Bacteria > Pseudomonadati > Gemmatimonadota > Gemmatimonadota bacterium. The sequence goes on along the minus strand of JAPPAB010000134.1, from coordinate 73,407 downwards.
GTTCATCACTTCCTGGGGCAAGACCGCTGTTGGTCCTGCAACCAAGCCTATTGTTTTGGCTCCCGGCATAAACGAGAATGCTGAATTCTCGCTGAGTCTGGGTAGTGAGCGCGTGGTTGCCGGCGAGTTGGTGGCTGTCGATGTGTCGCTTGCCAATGTCGCTGCTCTGATGGCGTATGGGTTCACGCTCAATTACGAAACCGATAAGTTCGAGTTCGTGAGTGTGGCTCCTGCCGACGAGGATTTGCTCAAGTCAACAGGTGGAGAAACCCCGCTGTTCCACCACATTGTTGCCGACGGTCAGGTTGAAGTTGTCAACAGCGTGGTGCATGGCACAGCGGTTTCCGGCGGTGGTGACATTGTCCGGTTTGTGTTCCGCGTGTTGCGCGAGTTTGAGGATAGCGCCAGGTTTGAAATTGCCGACGGTCTGGTCTTTGACCCGAGTCAGCTTCAGAACCCGGCGGTGGTCGCGGGTGTGTTGGAACTCCAGAGCACGCCCAGAGAGTTCGCTTTGCACCAGAACTTCCCCAATCCATTTAACCCGGATACGACCATTAAGTACGATTTGGCCGAGTCCGCCGACGTGACGCTCCAGGTTTACAATGTGTTGGGTCAGGTGGTTCGGACGCTGGTCGCTTCCGAGGCGCAGAATGCGGGTCGCTATCAGATTCGCTGGAACGGTATGGATGATCGCGGTGTGCCGGTTTCGAGTGGAATTTACTTCTACCAGATTTCGGCAGACGGGAAGTTCAGTGATGTGCGGAAGCTGATGCTGCTCAAGTAATTCGCCGATGGATCGGGAAGTCTCCTATTTGAGGGGGCTTCCCTGTCCATTTTTCAACTATAGGAGTTTGGAATGTTTTTGAAAAAAAGTCTTTTGTTTATGACTGCTTTGGCATTGCTGATGTTTGCAGGGCAGGCTTCTGCGCAGAGTGTTTCGCTCTCGCACGTTCCAGGTGAGGATGGCACTGAAGGCATGGTTTCAGGATCGGGAACGGCCATTATGGTTAAAGTTACCACAATGGGTATTGCCGGTAATCCTTTGCTTGCTTCTGTCAGTGCCCTGGATGTTTCCTTTGCATTTGATCCGTCTCTTGTAAAGCTTACTGGTGTGCCTGCTGGCCTTCTCATGGCCGATGCTGCAACGGGTGCTACGCTTACCATACCCGCTCCGCCAGGTGGAACACTGACGGTGCCGGAAGAGGCCATTTTGACTTTTACCACACAATCAGATGTAACGGGTATGGAATTTTCCATTGGTATTACGGGGGCACAGGGCACCGCGGTTGTTGGCGGTGCTGTTCAGATGGTTCCCCTTCCCATATCTGCGATGGTCGCGTTCAATGAGATTGATTTGACGATTTCTCTGATGAGTGGCGGCGAGTCCGTGGTCAATAAGGTTAGCGCAGGCGATGAAATTGTCGTCGATGTCGCTATTCCCACGCTGATGGGACAAATAGCCGGTGCTAAGATCGTTTTTGCGGTTGATCCCGCCGGGTCAGCGGGGATTACAGGTGGGATGCCTGCTGAGGGTTTGAATATCGTCCCGACCGAGACGTCTGGTATGCAGGTTGTGGTTGCCGGTCTGCCTATGATGTTGGCAGATGGCAATTTTGGCTCTGTGACGTTTACGGCGGGTCCCGGTGTTACGCGAACGACGGGATTTTCCATCAGTGTTGCTTCGATGAGTGTGTTTACGACGGCTGGGGAAGTGGCTGGGGATCCCGGTGATCCTTTGATGATCAACCAGTTCTCGCCTTTCCTTGAAGCCAGTGCAACCGAGGTTACGGTTCCCCACGGCGAGACGGCGATGGCGACGGTGACGGCGATGGATACCGGGGATGAAGCGGTTACTTTTACCGTAGCGGCCGACGGGGTTGAGTCTTCGGAAGATGGTAACACGGTGACGTTGTCCGCAACGGGCAATGGTACAGCGACGGTGTCGGCTATGGCTGGCGGCGTTGCGCTCGATCCGGTTACGGTTGTTTTTTCAAAGCCTCCGCCAGAACTACAGACTGAGAGCACCGAGGTGACGTTTGCTGATTTTGGTGCCGAGGCTTCTGCGTCGGTGATGGCTGTTGGTTTTGACGAAGGTGCTGAGATTAAATATACTTATACAGCTACTACTGATTTTCAGGCTGTGGAAGATGCCTCCGGTCTGATGATTACGACGGCTTCGGCTGGCACAGTGACGGTGACGGCTACCGATGGTACGGATTCTGCCTCGCTGACGATTACGTTTATGAATCCCGATCCTTATCTGTCGTCGGATCCCGATCCCGCTGATGTTATTATTCCCGAGGGTGGGGAAGCGTCGGTGACGGTTTCGGCAACGGGTCTCGAAGGTGCTGTTACTTATATGATAAGCAGGACTTCTGGCACTGCTACGGTTACCGCCAATACCGATGGTGATATGGTGACGTTGACGGCGAGCGGTGAGGGGGGTGCTGATGTGATGGTGACAGCCTCTGCCGGTGGGATGACGACTGAGGCGATTGCTGTCAAGTTCCGGGCGATGCCTACTGTGGGTTCAGATGCGACTGATGTTATGGTTCCGCAGGCTGTGGTTCCCAGTGCAATGGCAATGGTCGTTGCGACCGGGTTCCCCGAAGGTGCCGAGATTGTGTTTAATGTCGATCCGGCGGACCATCCTTATCTTACAGCGTCGGCGGACGGCAATGTTCTGACGCTGACGGCCACTGGTACGGTTAGTGTGTCGGTGACGGCTTCTGGCGCAGGTGTTACGACGTCTGCGGTTGAGGTGTCGTTCGAACAGGCACTGCCCGCTGCGCCTGCAAGTGTGGTTGTGCAGGATCAGGAAGGGGATAACGGTCACTATGTGATGGTGAGTTTTGCCAATTCTGCGAATCACGCTGATGTGAGTCAGTATCGCATCTATCGCGAGATGATGGTGAATACCACGATGGATGCCGATGGCAATGTGGTGACGACCGATACGCCGATGGCAAAGTGGGTTCCCTGGGCTGTTGTCGATGCGATGGATAATGATGATGAAGAAGGTATGACGCGCGCGGTTGTTCCGACGACTGATGCGATGGCGACTCGCTGGGGCGTTGCTGCCGAGAAGGGTATGGATTCGGCAGAGATTACGCCTGCTGGCAAGCGCGTGTTCTCCAAGGAGAGCGTGCAACAGTTGGCTCAGTTCCTGGGTCTGGATCCCAATCTGGTTGTGACCGAGGATGAGCTTGCCGAGATGTTTATGCCTTCTGCTGATTATATTAATGCGCTTGTTGGCGGCAGGAATGTGGTGTTTGCGGCGCTGGATCCCGATTTGAGTGTTTTGATCGGTGGCAATGCAGCTGTTCCGCAGAATATCCGCACGGGTGGACACCCCATTGTTTCGTCTCCGATTACGCCGACGGAAGGTATGGTGGCTGCGATTGACGATACAGCCCCTGCTATGGTGACCGATGTTGCCGCCGATGCAGAGACCGGTGTGGTTACCTGGACGATGTCCGCCGATGATGGTGGCATGGATGTCGTGATGTATCGCGGTCACGGGATTACCATTCCGCATGTGACGGGCTATCTGGTCAGAGGTGGTGTCAGCGAAGATGCGATGCTGGATATCGGGATTGTTCCCGCTGGTTTGAGCACTTTCCAGGTTCCGGCTCAGTTGATCGAGTCTCTGATTAATCAGGGTGTGCCCGCGGTGCTGGTGACTGTGACGGCGATGGACGGTACGAATATGACGCCGAGTATTCCGCTGGTGGTCGAGCTTATTCCGACGCGTAAGCCGTTTGTGGATGCAGACGGTGGTCCCGTTTATATCGTGAAGCTCGATAGGCACGGCGCTATGACGCCACTGACGGTTGACTTTGAAGATTTTGTGGCCTTTACGATGGCGTTTAATACAGACGAGACGCACGAGAATTGGAGAGTCTTTGTTCAGGCTGATTTGAATGACGATAAGATGGTCAATTTCGAGGACTTTATCCTGTTCTTTGGCTCTTATGGCAAGGAAGCAGCAGGTCCGGCTGGCAAGTCTCTGGTTACGCCTATTCTCGGCGTGAATGAGAATGCCGAGTTCTCGTTGCGTTTGGGCAGTGATCGCGTAGTGGTTGGCGAGAATATGTTTGTGGATGTGTCTCTGGCCAATGTGCAGGCTCTGATGGGTTATGGGTTTGTGCTTAACTACGATGCCGAGAGGTTTGAGTTTGTAGAAGCGATGCCGGCTGCTGAGGATTTGCTGACAGCAGGTGGCGAGACCCCGCTGTTCAGTAGCTGGTCGCCCGAGGCCGGGCAGGTTCACGTGATGAATGCGATTGTGAATGGCTCGGAGGTTTCAGGCGGTGGCGATATTGTTCGGTTGGTGTTCCGCGTGTTGCGCGATTTTGAAGATAATGCGCGGTTCGAGATTGCCGAGGGTCTGGTCTTTGACCCGCAGCAACTCGCCAATCCGTTGGCTGGCGGTGTGCTGGATATCCAGACGACGCCTACAGAGTTTGCACTGCTCCAGAATTTCCCCAATCCGTTTAACCCCGATACAACGATCGGATATGAATTGGCCGAGTCTGCCGATGTGACGCTCCAGATTTACAATGTGGTGGGTCAGGTCGTGCGGACGCTGATTGCTGCTGAATCGCAGTCGATTGGTCGTTATCAGGTCCGTTGGGACGGTATGGACGATCGCGGGATGCCGGTTTCGAGTGGAATTTATTTCTACCAGATCTCGGCAGGGAAGTTCCAGGATGTGCGGAAGCTGATGCTGCTCAAGTAATTCGGTAGGGGCGAGGGTCTGCCTCGCCCCTTATTTGTCCCCTTAGAACTTACAAGGAGTAGTTTTCAGCGAAGGAGTCTTGCAAATGTTGATTAAAAAAGGATTGTTATTTTTTACTGCCCTTGCATTTTTCGCTTTTGCAGGCCAGGCCTCTGCAGGTCCCAATGCAAATGCGACGGTGACGATTGATTTGATTACCGATGGTGGGGCAGGCAATCAGATGGACGATGGCGTTCATTCTGGTAATGTCTCTGGAGAGGGTACAAAAATTGCCGTTGAGGTTTTCGCCAAGGGCGTGACTACGTCGCTGGTCGGTGTGAAGATCGAGTTTGATTTTAAAGCCGAAGAGTTGAAGCTCGATAAGGTCGAGAATAGTGCGTTTCTGTTTTCGATTCCCGAGGCGACGGGTGTAAACTTCGCAGGTACTGCGCCTGTTACTCTGCCGGAGTCCGGTTTTATTGGACGTGCGGAGTTTTCTACGGTGGCAGATGTTACGGGTAAGGAATTTTACCTGGGCATTAAGGCGGTTACGCTTGCCGAAAGCGCAGCGTCGAGCGATGTTATTGCGCCAGAGATGATGGCGATGATGAGTACGATTAGTTTTAATGTCGCGCCCAAGCTGGTGCTGTCCGGCGAGAGTCCGGTTAAGGTTCCGGTCGGTGGCAGTGCGGATGCGGTGATTATGGCTGTGAATTTCCCCGCCGATGCGACGATTACCTTTGATGTGAAGATCGCTGGTGAGTTTAATGTCGAGCAGAAGGTGGATGGTGCCACCTTGACGTTGACGGCGGGTATTCCGGCTGTTGTGACTGTGACGGCTTCTGATGGTATGACGACGACCGGTGAACTGGTCGTTGAATTTGTCTCGGTGAAGTTTCCCGCCCTGGATGCCGTTGTCGGCGATATGATGAATATGATGGATGATGGCATGATGGCGGCCAGTGCGGGTGCCAATGAAGAGATTGCCATCGAGGTGTTTGTGGGTGATGCCGAAGTGGAAGGCGCTATCGGCGGTGCGAGTATCGTGTTTACGATTACGCCAGATGAATCGGCGATGGTTGAGCCTTCTGCGGCAGCGGTGATTAAGGATTTTGTGCCCGCTGAGGGTATGACGCTGCTGGGTATTGCCGATAATCAGGTCGATATTGGTGCCGAGGAAGGCATGATGCTGCCCGATGGTTTTCTGGGTACGCTGAAGCTGATGACGGGTGCCGAGGCTGTGCCGTTTTCGGTTGGTGTTTCGTCGTTTACCGTGCTTCTCGGTTCTGGCGAGACGACGATGGTGACGCTTCCCGCGCCGGTGATGTACAATTTCGGTCCGCGGCTGGAGGTGTCTGCGCATATTGCGACGATTCCGCGCGGTGGCGAAGCTGTGATTAAGGTGACGGCTCTGGGCTTTGCCGAGGGTTCGAAGATTACTTTTTCGCATGAAGTAGAAGGTGCGGCGATGGTCGATGGCCACCCGGAAATGGATATGCTCAATGTCTATAAGTTGACGGCGACCGGTCTGGGTTCGGCTGTTGTCAAGGTGACGGCTTCCGATGGCATGTCTGCTGTTGAGGTGACGGTTCAGTTTGACGAGCAGGTGCCGATTGAGTTGTCGTCATTTGTCGGTTCGGTGATCGAAGACCGCGTGGTGCTCAACTGGGCGACGGCTTCGCAGACCAATAATGCGGGTTTCCGCGTGCTTCGCAGTATAGATGGAGAGACCTACGAGGCGGTCAGCGAGCTTATCGCCGGTGCTGGTACGACCGATCAGTTGATGGATTATATGTTTGAGGATATCAGCCTTCCCGCTGCTGAGATCGTTTATTATGTTCTCGAGCAGATTGATCTGGATGGGACGGTGAACCGTTCAAATCCGATCGAGGTGCTGTTGGGCGCGCGTTTCAACCTGCCCACGGAGTTTGCGTCGGCTGTTTATCCCAATCCGTTTAACCCACGGACGACGATTTCCTACGATTTGCCCACGAATACAGATGTGTCGATTATTATTTACGATGCGATAGGGCAGGAGATTCGTCAACTCGTGAGCCAGCATTATACAGCGGGTCGCTATAGTGTCCAGTGGGATGCTAAGGACCATATGGGCCGCAGCGTTGGTAGTGGCGTTTATATCGCCAAGATCAAAGCGGGTCCAAATACCGCGATCCAGAAGATGCTGCTGTTGAAGTAAGCTGTTTTACCAGCTATTCAAAAAGGCCATTGGACGTTTTGTCCAGTGGCCTTTTTTTTATTATTGCGGTATTATATATGTGAAACTATATTCGAGCACGGATAGAAGTGTGAAGTGGGAGGAGTCATCGCGGCATGCAGTTGAGCCGCGATCCAGAAGGTTTTCAAAAGGAGACGTAAATGGAGAAGGTGCGAATGGGTTTGATCGGGTGCGGTGGCAATATGAGCGGTCATATCAGGCGTTTGATGGATATGCAGGATGTGGAGATTGTGGCGCTTGCAGATCCGAGTGATGAGAGTTTTGCGCGGTTGTACGAGCGCGTGCCAGAGACAGAGGCGTTGCCGAGGTTTGCAGATCACAGGGAGATGCTGGATGAGGTGGCGATGGATGCGACGGAGATTTCTACGCCGCATACGTTGCATTTTGAACAGATTATGGATAGTCTGGATAAGGGTCTGCACGTGTTGACGGAGAAGCCGATGGTGTGTACGGTTGATCACGCGTTTCAGGTGATGGATAAGGCAGAGGAGGTGGATCGCATTTTGATGGTGTCTTATCAGCGGCATCTGGCGCCGACGTTTCGGTTTATTCGGAATCAGATTCAGGCCGGGGAGATCGGAGAGGTTCAGTTTATTCAGGCGATGCAAGATCAACACTGGTATGAGAATCAACAGGGGAAGTGGCGACAGGTTCACGCGCTGTCGGGTGGGGGTCAGTTGAATGATTCTGGGAGTCATTTGCTGGATATTGTGCTGTGGATGGTGGATCAGGCGCCCGCGCGCGTGTCGGCGTTTATGGATTATCTGGATACGGAGGTGGATATCAATTCGGCGCTGTCAATTGTGTTTGAGAATGGCGCGCTGGCGAATTTTTCTGTTGTGGGGACGGGTCCGGGTCCGGGGATGTGGGAGGATATTACGATTTGGGGCACGAAGGGGGCGATTTATTCTCGCAATGGGAAGCTGACGTGTAAATACGGTGGCAGAGCACCCCTGGAGGTAGATGCAGATAGTTTGCCTTCGCGGTTTGTGAGTCCCGATCAAAATTTTGTGGATGCGATTTTGGGGCGCGATGAAGTTCAGGTGCCGCCGGTGTGCGGTTTGCGCGTGATTCAGTTGACAGAGGCCGCATGGGAGTCGGCAGAGAAAGGCGGACGACCCGTGCGGGTGAAGCGCACGCGAAGGCGGTAAAGGAGGCTGTTATGCGTATATCAAAATTAACGATTATTTTGGGGTTGCTCGTCGGTGTTGCCGCCGATTGTTGGGCGCAACCCACGGCAGTGACGTTGAAGTTCCCAGAGGGGCGCAAGGCGCGATATAAGCACAAGTTCCGGGTGGAGTATTACAGCAATATGGGCGAGCAGATTGTGATGCAGAGCGGGCATATTCGCGTGATTATAGATAATGAGTGGCGCAGCCATGAAGAGGTTGTTGTGCCCCGGGCGTTGCCGGGTAGGACGATTCCCGAAGGGGTGATGGGCGTCCAGGCTGTGATTAAAAAGGGTTTGAGTGCTGCGATTTTTCTGGGCGAGAAGCAGACGTATGAGCAGTTTCCATTTACGTTTGATATGTTTAATGATAAGGTTTTTACCTGGCAGGTGACGCCCGAGGGGAGGGTGCAGAAGTTCGAGCCAGATTTTCCGGCGTTTCGCGTGGAGCGGCAGGATTTGATTACGGATTTGTACCAGGGGGCGATGCCCGCGTTTGCGCCCGTTTTGCCAGAGGGTCCGGTTAATGAGGGCGATACCTGGACGGGCGAGCGCGATTTTTGGCGCCCTTTTGCGAGTATGGATATGCTGGGGCGCGATTCGCAGATTAAAATTAAGAGTACGTACGAGGTGAAGAATATCAAGAATGCGAAGGGGCGCGTGGAGGTGCATATTGAAGAGGATAGTGAGGTGGAGTACGCGGGGTGGATTGATGTGAGTGCGGCGTCTCTGTATTACAGTGGGAAGGGTACAGGTGGGGGGGCGTGGGTGATCGATGCGACGCGCGGGCTGGTGATAGAGCACAAGGTGCATTTTGATATCGATAGGCCCACGGTGATTAAGGCGGGGAAGAGAGATCCGATTGCCAATATTGTCGCAGAGGTTAAGATCGATATGGAGCGCAAGTTAGAGAAGCTCGAAAAGGAGTAGGTTCACGGCTTGACACGGGTTTTGAGATATGGTATTCTTGACGTGAGGCCTCACACAAAGACACAAAGATACAAAAATATAAGACGTTAAAAGCAACTGTCATCGCGGCATGGGGTTGAGCCGCGATCCAGAGGTTTTATCCAGTGATGGGCAAGATTACAGGATGGGTGAGTGAGTAGATGGATATCGGGTTCGTATGGGACGAAAACAAATATCGAGAAGTTCAAGAGAAGCATGAAGTCCAGTTTTATGAGGCTGTTGCGGCATTTGATGATCCAAATGGATTCGAGGTTTCAGATCTATCAGGGTATGAAGACCGGTCCAGATGGATAGGGGCAACTGCCGCAGGTCGGGTATTAGTTGTGGTCTATTCTGACGAAGATGTACCTCTGCTTCGTTTGATCACCGCATTTGATGCTACAGGGGGCTTACGCGATGAGTACTACAGAAGACGTGGAATTTGATGTAGATTCAGTCAAGATTTATCCTGGAATAGAGGCACGTGAAAAACGCCGAAAGGTTACTATGCATGCCTTGACCTATTTTAATCGCGGTTCTGCTTATAGCATCGCAGATGCTTATGATTGTGCCATTGCAGAGTACAGCAAGGCGATAGATTTGATACCCAGTTACATTGCTGCCTATAAGAGTCGGGCTGTTGCGTATGTCAGAAAGGGCGCGTATGACCTTGCCATTTTGGACTTTGACAAAGTGATCTCGCTGAGGCCAGATGATGCCCTGACTTATTTTAGTCGCGGCATGGCCTATTTAAACAAAGACAAGATTGACCGTGCTATTGAGGATCTGAGCAGAGCCATAGAACTTGATCCAGAACTTGCTGTGGTCTATTTTGTTCGAGCCAATGCATACGAAAAAAAAGGCATATATAACCGTTCTATCGCAGACTACAACAGAGCAATAGAACTGAACCCAGATTATGCCGATGCCTATAATAATCGCAGCCTTGTTGAAGCTATAGGTGAACATCCCGACAGGAGGTGAGCCATCAATACCAATGATTCTGATCGTCAGAGAAAGTCACCTGAAGATTTTCTTCAGGACTATGTGGATATGCAGCATACGTTTCAGTCGCTGTCGATTATCGATCAGATTTTGATGACGATGGATGAGACGGATCGACGGCGACCCCTGTTGTTCCAGTTGCGCCGGCAGCTTCAGGAGGATGAGATTACGTTTGAGGAGGCGAGGCGCACGATTGTGGAGCTGGAAGGGGCGCTGGAGAAGGTGACGGCGCCGGCCAATCGGGTGGGGACGCTGCTGTCGGCACCGGAGAATGGCATCGCGTATATTACGGTGGGTGGGGCAGAGTATTACGCCAATGTGGATTCGCGGTTGGATGAGCGGCGTTTGAAGGTGGGGACGCGGGTGCTGGTGAATGAGGCGTTTGCCGTGGTGGGCGATATGGGCGAGTCTCCGTCGGGTACGGTGGGTAAAATTGTCGATGTGCTGGATGATGGGCGCTTGCAGGTGGGGCAAGAACACGGTTCGCAGACGCATGTTTTGCTGCGGGGATCCGATCTGGAGGCCGAGGCGTTGAAGGCGGGCGAAGAGGTGCGGATCGATCCGCATTTTCGCGTGGCGCTGGAGAAGATGCCGCATTCCGAGGTGAAGGATTTTTATCTGGAGGAAGTGCCCGATTTGCCGTGGGAGAAGATCGGTGGACAAAAGGATGCGATTCAGGCGATTAAAGATACGATTGAGATGCCGGTGTTGCATCCGGAGTTGTTTAAGCGGTTTCAGTACAGTACGCCCAAGGGGTTTTTGCTGTACGGTCCGCCAGGGTGCGGCAAGACGCTGATTGGGAAGGCGACGGCGTATAATCTGGAGAAGCAGGTGCAGGCAGACGGCCTGAATCTCAAGGCGTGTTTTATGCATATTAAGGGTCCTGAGATTTTGAATATGTGGTTGGGTGAGTCGGAGCGCAAGGTGCGCGAGATTTTTTCTCAGGCGCGCGAGAAGCGGCGCGAGGGGTTTTTGCCGGTGGTGTTTATCGATGAGGCAGAGTCGGTGTTGGGGACGCGGCGGGCGATTCGGTCGCACAATATTTCAAATACGGTTGTGCCGATGTTTTGTTCCGAGATGGATGGGATCGATTCGCTGCAAGATGTGGTGATTATTTTGACGTCCAATCGTCCCGATTTGATTGATCCGGCAATTTTGCGCCCGGGGCGGATTGATCGCAAAATTAAGGTGCTTCGTCCAGATGAGGATGCCGCGCGCGAGATTTTGGGTATTTATTTGACGGCTGATTTGCCGCTGTCAGAGGATGCGTTAATCGCGCAGGACGGCGATGTGCAGGCCGCGGTTGACGATCTCGCGGCGCGCGCGATCGCAGAGATATATGCCAAACGCGATGATACGCGCTTTCTGGAGGTGTTGCTCAGGAGTGGTCGCAAGGAGGTGCTGACCCGTGGGGATTTGTGTAGTGGGGCTATTCTCGAGTCTATTGTGCAGCGCGCGAAGGAGATTGTGATTAAGCGGTGTATTGCGTCGGGCACGGAAGATGGGATTGGTTTTGACGATTTGCTCGTGGGGATTGAGACGGAGTACAGCGAGAATGAGATTTTCCCGCCGACGGATAATACAGAGGATTGGTTGAAGTTGCTGGATTACGATCCCGAAAATGTGGTGCGCGCAGTGCCGATTCGCCCCCGGCGAGAGCGGCGCGCCTCAAGGCATGGCGTGGTGTGATATGACGCGCTTATTCGGTATAGAAACGGAATATGGGATCACGATTGACGAGGTGGATAAGGTCGATGTGGTAGAAGAGTCGATGCAGTTGATTCGATGCTATCAGCAGGGGGCTTTTGTTCCGTTGTGGGATTATCGGCTGGAGAATCCCCGGCGGGATGAGCGGGGGTTCGAGGTTAAAAATCTGTTGAATGATGCCGATGAGAAGGTGCATTTGCAGCAGGACCGCAAGCGCAAAATTCCGTTTAAAGAATTGAAGAGCGATTTGATTATTTACAATGGGTCCCGGTTTTACAACGATCATACGCATCCGGAGTATTCAACGGGTGAGTGTACGAGTTTGTTCGAGCTTGTGGCACAGGATAAGGCGGGGGAGCGCATTGTGGATATTTGCGCGCAGCGGCGCACGGAGATGCTCGATCAGGGCGTTGTGCGAATGTACAAGAATAATACGGATTTCGAAGGGCATAGCTATGGGTGTCACGAGAATTATTTGATGGATCGCTCGGTGCCCTTCGAGCGTATATTACAGGGGTTGTTGCTGTTTTTTCCCACGCGGCAGATTTTTTGTGGGGCGGGCAAGGTGGGTGTTGAGCGCGAGGATCGCGCACCGATTTATCAGTTGTCGCAGCGCGCGGAGTTTTTTGAGGTGATCGCGAGTGTGGATACGATGCACAAGCGTCCGGTTGTGAATACGCGCGATGAACCCCACGCAGATGCGGCGCAATATCGCCGGTTGCATGTGATTGTGGGCGATGCCAATATGTCGGAGTATATTACGGCGCTCAAGGTGGGGTCAACGGCGCTGGTGATCGATTTGATTGAGGCGGGTTGTTTGCCGGATTATCAGTTGAAGGATCCGATTGCGGCGATGAAGAATATCGCCCGGGATCAGTCGTATGCGTGGCTGGTAGAGGTCGAGGGTCCCGGCCATCGCCTAATTCCCGCGGTTGAGATTCAGGATGCGTTTTTGGCTCTGGCACGGCGCGAGTTTGCCGGGCGGGATCGCGAGACGGATTGGGTGTTGTCGGCGTGGGAAGATGTGATAGAGAAGTTGCGCCGCGATCCAATGGATCTGGTGGGGGTGTGCGATTGGGTGACGAAGAAGTGGCTGATCGATAGTTTTTGCGAGGCGGAGGATCTGGCGTGGGATAATCCCGATGATTTGTTCTGGATGCAGAGCCAGGATCTGGAATATAGCAATGTGGATCGGGACGCGGGGTTGTATTATTTGCTGGAGTCGCAAGGGCAGATGGTGCGTCTGGTGGGCGATGATGAGGTGGCAGCGGCAATGTCGGAGCCGCCTTCGGGTACGCGGGCGTATTTTCGAGGGCGCAGTTTGGAGAAGTTCGGCGATTATGTGTCGTCGATTAACTGGGATCGCATTGTGTTTAAGCGCAATGGCCGCCAGCATGCAGTGGATATGAAATTATTGGTGGATGAAGAGCGGGTAGTGCGTTATAATGAGGTACTTGATCGTTCGGAGACGTTGGAGAGTTTTTTAGAGGCGTTAGACAAGGTGGAAAGGAGGCCGTAGATGGATAAGGTCTTGCAGTTTGAACGACGGACGAAGCCGGTCGATCCGGGAGGACCTGGTCCGGGTGATGATGGCGATGGTGGCCCCGCACGCCCGAAGGTGGAGCGGCCAGATACACGGGATTTGCTGCGGCGCATGCGGCGCGTTGATCCCAATCAGGCGCGGCGCTATCGCCAGCGTACAGGCGAGTAGCCCATGCAATCGGGTGGAGATTTTGTCGATTTGCTGCGGCAATCGGGCTATCGGTTTCCGGGTGAGAATCTGGGCGATGTGCAGGCCGAGCGCGCACTGCCGTTTGAGCCGACGGATGCGACGACGATTCTGGCTTTTCAATATGCCGATGGGGTGCTCGTTGCAGGGGATCGCCGCGCTACTGCGGGCAATATGGTGCTTTACGACCGCGCGGATAAGGTGATTGATCTGGATGCGTTTTCGGTGATGGCAATTTCGGGGTCGCCTTCGATTGCGTTTGAGATTGCGCGGATTCTGGAGCATGCGTTTCAGTATTATCGCCGCCGTTTGCTTCAGGAGATGAGTTTGCAGGCGAAGTTGCGCCGGTTGTCGCTGCTGATCAAGGATAATTTGCCGATGGCGATGCAGGGTATTGGCGCTGTGATTCCGATTTTTGCGACGTATGACCGGGTGGATGCGCGGGGTAAAATTTATTTTTACGATGCGCTGGGGGCGCAGTTTGAGAGTGCGGATTTTACGACGACGGGGTCGGGGTCGCCGGCGATTCGCGGTGCGATGTATTATTTGAATCGCTGGGGCGGTCGGCGCTTTGTGGATATGGATCGGGATGCGGCTATCGGGCACGCGCTTCAGCTTCTGGATACGGCGTCGGAATACGATTCGGCGACGGGACGATACGAGCGGTCGGCTGATATTTTTCCGTCGGTGAAGACGATTACGGCGTCGGGTCTGGCGGAGATCGAGACCGAGGCGTTGCGGGAGCTTTATGTTCAATACGTGGATGGGGAGGAGGCGGGACGCGCATGATGTTGTCTGATGAGCCGTATCGCTGGGCAGAGGCTGTTGCGAATCGGCGCGATTATATTGAGGATCAGATTCGGGCGGGTAGTCCGGTTGTGGGGGTGGGTTATGAAGATGGGATTTTGTTGCTGACGCTGTCGGAGAGTCAGCAAAAGGTGTTTGAGGTGTACGATCGCATTTTGGTCGCGGGGATTGGGCATTCGACGGATATCGAGAATCTGCGACAGGCCGCGATTGATATGGCGCATTCGATTGGGTTTAATTATTCCGAGGACGATGTGACACTGCGTCAGATTGTGTATTTTGGTCTCGGTCCTGCGATTAAGGCGGGGTTTGACGATGTGGTGCGGTCCCCTTTTTTGGCGCGGGTGCTTCTCGCGGAGCTGGATGGGCAGGAGGGGGCGCACATTTTTTATTCAGTGGATTACGATGGGGCGTTTCACCGGCACGAGAAGTGGGCTGCTGTGGGGGGCGTTGTGGAGGCGGATGTGATGATGGTGCGCGAGTTGTCGGGCCTGGATACGGCGGCGTTGTCACTGTCTGATGCCGCAGGTGCTGCGCTTCGCGCCTGGGCAATAGGGCGATGGATTGGGAAGATGGATGAGGTGCCTGCCGATTCTGAGAATCTCGAGCAGGTGGTCGGGGAGGTCGATGTGGATGATGTGCTCAAAGCGGAGTTGAAGGATTTGGAGGTGGAGGCGGTGGTGCTCGAACGGTCGCAGTTGGGGAAGAATAAGTACCGCAATGTCGGTGTAGAAGAAATTGCGCCCGCTCTGGCGCAGTTCACTGAGGGGTCCTCATGAGAGATCGCATTTTTGGCATTGAAACCGAGTATGGGTGTTTGGCACCCGAGCACGAGGGTTTTGTGAGTCCAGATACCATTTCGGTGAAGGTTAAGGATCACATTTTTCACGTTGACCGTATCGGGATTGTGGATATTCACTATCGCGGACGGGATGAACCCCCGGGCAATGGGGGTTTTTTGTTTAATGCCGGGCGGATTTATATCGATATGGGGCATCTGGAGTACGCGACGCCCGAGTGTATGGGGTTGTGGGATATTGTGGCTTTTGATCGGGCTGGCGATATCATTTTGCATCGGGCATTGCACGCGCTGGGGTTGGCCAAGGAAGCGTCGTTTTTGAAGAATAATATCGATCACTATACGGGTGCGACGTTTGGCTGTCACGAAAATTATCTGGTCAGGCGCAATGTGCCGTTTTCAACGGTTGTGATTCCCGCGCTGTTGCCGTTTTTGGTGACGCGCCAGATTTTCTGCGGTGCAGGTCGCGTGGGCAGTTATGACGATAGTTTTTATTATTATGGGCACAATGCGCGCGATGCGGTCAATCGGGAGGATCCGGTGAATTTCCAGATTTCTCAGCGTGCGGATCATATTGTGACGGAGATTTATCAATGGATTCAGTTTTCTCGCGCGATTATCAATACGCGAGATGAACCGCTGGCAGATCACAGCAAGTACCGCCGTTTGCACCTTCTGGTGGGCGATTCGAATATGTCGGAGTATGCGACGGCACTGAAGGTCGGTACGACTGCGATGGTGCTGAATCTTCTGGAGCGGAAGATTTTCCCGGGGGATGTGGTGGCGCTGGGCGATCCGGTGTGGGCATTGAAGGAGATTTCGCGCGATCCAACGCATAAGTGGATTCTGGATCGGCAAAATGGGCGCTCTATTTCGGCGATTGATATTCAGCGCGTTTATCTGGATTTGTCGCAGCGCCATTTGAGAGGTCTGGATGAGGAGTCGGATTGGGTGCTGGATGAGTGGGAGCGCACGCTGGATGATCTGGAGTCCAATCCGATGCAGTTGACCGATCGTCTGGATTGGGTGGCAAAGAAGTGGTTGTTGGATGCGTTTCGCGAGTCGGAGAATTTGAGTTGGGACGATCCGTGGTTGCAGAGTTTGGATCTGGAGTATCACAATATCGATCCCAATCGCGGGTTGTATTTCGATCTGGAGCAACAGGGGAAGATGAAGCGCGTGTTGACCGATGATCGCGTTGAGGAGGCTTGTGGGACGCCTCCGGCTGATACGCGGGCAAAGGCGCGGGCGGCGATGGTGAAGACGTTGTCGGAAAATCGGGTGCGGTATATTGTGGATTGGGATTCGGTGTATTTGGAAAATGAATACCATTTGAGTTTCCGCGATCCGTTTGATACGTATGACGAGGCGGCAGAGGCGTTTGCCGAGGAGGTCGAGATCGCGTCGAAGATGATGGGGTTGAGGAGGGGGAAGTAGGTGAAATGCGGGAAATGCAACCACAGATGAACACCGATAAACACCGATAAAACGTAAGATACAAGACGTTAAAGGCACGTCATCGCGGTATGCTGTTGAGCCGCGATCCAGAAGGTTTTTAGCCGTTGGATATATTGTCCAGCGGCTTTTTTTGTTTATCGCCTGCTCCTGCCCCCTCGCCGTCCGGAGTAGTGGCGAGAGCTCATGGGCAGGTACGCGCGGGCGATTTTTTGACTGACGCGGTCGAGTTTGGTATAGTCGGGGATTTTGTAGCGTTTGCGCGTTATGGCGTCGGTGAATACGATTTCGGGGAATGCGTTGAGGTTGAGGTTCTGATCGCCGCGGATTGTGAAGTCCATAGGTCCCGCGTCGGTGTCGATGTCCCAGGTTGTGCCGCCTTCTTTGTTGCTTTCGATGTTGCGTATGGTCTGAATTTTGGGGATGTCGTAGCGGTCTTTGAGGTGTTCTTCAATGAGCGCCCGGGATTGTGTGTTTAGTCCGTCGAGTGTGGGCAAGAGGCCGAGTTCGGTTCCGTCCCGGTCGCGGAGGCTGATCCACTGGTCGGGCGTGGAGAAGGGGAAGCATCGCACGATGTGATCGATGTACAGTTCTTCTCCGTCGGCAAAGAGGACCAGGCTGTCGCCGTTTTGACGTATGTCAATGGTTTCGGGGATGAGTTGTTGTATCATGAGGTCCATGTTATGCCTCTTCCAGCGCGAATTGCATGTCGCACAGGCGGGCGTAGAGGCCGTCGCTGGCGAGTAGCCGGGTGTGTGTGCCGGATTCGACGATTTTGCCGCGGTCGATGACGTAGAGGCAGTCGGCGCGGCGCACGGTGGATAGGCGATGGGCGATCGCAAAGGTGGTGCGGCCTTCCATGAGGCGTTCGAGTGCTTTTTGGATGAGCATTTCGGTTTCGGTGTCAACAGAGGATGTGGCTTCGTCCAGGATGAGGATGCGCGGGTCGTTGAGGATGGCGCGGGCGATGGAGATGCGCTGTTTTTCGCCGCCGGATAGGCGCACGCCCCGTTCGCCAATGTGGGTGTCATAAGCGTCCGGAAATCCGCAGACGAAGTCGTGGGCGTTGGCCATCATGGCGGCGTTGATGATGTCGGCTTCGGTGGCGTTGAGTTTGCCGTAGGCGATGTTTTCGCGGATGGTTCCGTTGAAGAGGAAGGGTTCTTGTAAGACCATGCCGATTTGGCTGCGCAGGGATGCGCGTTGCATGTTTTTGAGGTCATGTCCGTCAACGCACACGGTGCCGGAGTCGGGGTCGTAAAAGCGGCAGATGAGGTTGATGATGGTGGTTTTGCCCGCGCCGCTGGGTCCAACGAGGCCGATGAGCTGGCCGGATTGTGCGATGAGGGATACGCCCTGGAGGACGGGGGGGCCGTGTTCGTAGGCAAAGGTGACGTTTTGAAATTCAACGCGGCCGTTCAGGCGGGCAAAGGCGCGGGCGTTGGGGGTGTCTTTTATTTCGGGCTGGGTGTCCAGGATTTCAAAGATGCGACGCGCTGAGGCGGCTGCGCGCACGATGGTGTCGTTGATGCGGGTGAGGCTTTCTACGGGGCCGTAGAAGCGCCAGAGAAAGCTTTGAAAGGCGAAGAGGGTGCCGATGGTGAGGGTGCCCGAGATGATTTGTTGCCCACCAAAGAGGAGGACGAGGAGGGGCCCCATGGAGATGATGAATCGGGCGAGGGGGAAGAAGGCGACGCGGGTTTTGATGATGGTGATGCTGATGGTGAGGAAGGCTTTGCATTTTTGGGTGAAGCGAGAGAGTTCGTGGCCTTCGCGGGCAAAGCATTTGATGACGCGGATGCCGGAGAGGTTGTCTTGCAAGAGGGCGCTGATGTCGGCTATGCGTTCGCGCGCCATGGTGTAATAGGGGCGTATGGTGCGGTTGTAGAAGATGATGAGGATGCTGTATATGGGCATGGGCAACAGGGTAATGAGGGCGAGTTCAAAGCTGAGGCCAAAGAGGATGCTGCCGTAGATGATGATGGTTGCGATATTGACGAGTACGCGTTCCAGGGTGTCTGTGACGGTGTATTGGAGGGATTCGACGTCGGCGGTTACGCGCGACATGAGTTCGCCTGTGCTGCGGTCGTTGTAAAAGCGCAGTCCCAGGCGCTGGAGGTGGTCATAGACCTGGACGCGGAGGCTGAAGAGGATGTCCTGACCCGTTCGGTTGAGGAGGTAGCGGTTGATGAAGCTGAAGATGGTGTGGAGGATATAGACGCCGAGGAGGAGCAGGGCGTAGTATTGGAGGCGGTCGAAGTCGGCTGCGATTTTTGTGTCGGAGAAGTCGCCGCCAATATAATTCCCTTCTGTGAAGTAGGGGGTCAAGATGTTGTCGATGACTTCGCGCATGAGCAGGGGTTGCGCGGCATCCAGGCCGATCATGACGAGGGTGGCGCCGATGCCGATGCACACGCGGCCCAGGTAAGGGCGAACATAGGTGACGAGGCGAAGGAAGACGTTCATGGGAATTAAAAATTAAAAATTAAGAATTAAAAATTGTTGATGTTTGTAGGGGCGAGGCATGCCCGTCATCGCGGCATGGTTTTGAGCCGCGATCCAGAGGTTTTTGCCTTTTCATCTGTGTTTATCTGTGTTCATCTGTGGTTGCTTTTACGTTTTTAGGGTTGACAATTTCATCGGTGGATACGATTTCGACGCCCTGTTGTCGCCATTCGGCTACCAGGCGGTCGCCGCGTTCGGGAACGATGGCTTGTGCGGCGTCCAGGACGAGATAGATGGGCGCTGTGTTGCGTTTTAAGAAGCCGTTAATGGCGTAGGCGTTGCAGACGTCGAGGGCTACGCCGTAGAGGACGATGCGGTCGGGTTTGATGGCGTTGAGTACAGGTTCGACGTTGGGGTTGGTGAAGACGTCAAAGCGCTGTTTGCGAAAGATGATTTCCCCGGTGTGTTTTTGTACCCGACCGATGAGGTCGCCCGGGGCATCCGGGTCGATCCAGAGGGGGTTTTGCGGTTGGGTTTCAGGTACTTTTTTTTGTCCTTCTGTGCCGGCGATGCAGTGGGGGGGAAAGGTTTTCAGGAAGTCCGGGTTGTCGGAGATTTCAGGGTCGTCTATCTGGTGGTTGTCAACCGAGCCGTAGATGGGGATGTCCCGTTGTCTGGCATAGTCTGTGAGTTTTTTGAGGTTCGGCAAGCGCTTTTCCGATGCGGTGACGTAGAGTTTGCCGTCGGGCATGATGAAGTCGTATTGGGTATCGACATCCCAGAATATGACGCCGGGCATGGGGGGCTCCTTTTTAATACAAAAAGTATTTTTCCCTCACAGTAGCGAATTTTTCCAACGCCGATTCCCATCGCTCCCATATTTCCCGCGCACTGTCGCCTTTTAAGAGGGCTTCGCGCACGGTGCTGGTTCCCATGGCACTGTCAAAGCGTTCATGCCGGTCTTTTGGGATTTTGAATTCGGGATATGTCGCTACGAGATGGGCGAGTATGGATACTTCTGTGCGCGTGGGTCGAAAGGCGACGGGGTCTGTTATGTGCAGGAATATAGCCTGTACTTTTTTGTTGCGAAAGAGCCATGTGTCGGGTTTAAAGATTATGGGTTGAAATTCTACGCCGGGCAGTTGCATGGCGTTCAGGTATCGGGCTGTTTTTTCTGCGTTGATCCACGGCGCGCCGACGATTTGAAAGGGCATGTGGGTTCCTATGCCGATGTGCAGGGTTCCCAATGTGCCAATGGTTCCGGTTGCGGCAAAGCATATGGCAGATTCGGGCGATGGGATCCTGGGGGATGGCGGGATCCAGTTGCGTCCGATGTCCGCCCAGCGCGTGTTGCGCTGATAGCCTTCCAGGGGTACGACTGTGAGGGAACAGGCGAGGAGGTGTTCCCGGTTGAGATATCGGGCGAGTTCGCCTGCGGTAAGTCCATACGCGCGGGGTACTGGATATAGGCCCGCGACCAGGGATCGCCATTTTTCTTCGCTTATGGGTCCATCTACGGTTAGTCCGCCGAGGGGGTTGGGGCGGTCGAGGACGATGACGCGTTTGTTGTGTTCGCCCGCGGCTTTTATGATTTTGGTGAGGCTCCAGATGTAGGTGTAGGCTCTGCTGCCCACGTCCTGTATGTCGTAGATTATGACGTCGATGTTGTCCAGTGCGGATTTCAAGGAGCGGCCGCTTCCGTAGAGGGAATATACGGGCAGGCTATCCATTTGCGTGTCGCGCACGTGTTCGCCGGCTTTTGCTTTTGCTGTGATTCCGTGTTCAAGTGCAAATAGGGCGACGAGGTTTACGTCCGGGTGCTGTTGCAGGGCGGCGATTGTTGTGGTGCCTGTTTTTGTGCGTCCCGTGGGGTTGGTGATCAGGCCGACGCGTGCATTTTCTACCAGATGGGTGTGGTGTGCCAAAAATACATCTACGCCCATTTGTACCTGTGTTGCTGAGGCAGATGTTGCAAGGTGCAAAAGAAAGAGAATGGCGGTGTACCTTGTACCTGTTCTCACGATTTTTTTCCGAAAAAAAACGGGCAGTTGCTCACAGGCGACTGCCCATCTTATTGAGTAATTCTGTTTTGGTTTTAATGCACGGTTTCAACGGTTT
The DNA here is from genome assembly GCA_026705765.1 of Gemmatimonadota bacterium. NCBI lineage: Bacteria > Pseudomonadati > Gemmatimonadota > Gemmatimonadota bacterium. Next base: position 52,270 of record JAPPAB010000134.1, on the reverse strand, counting down.
GCGCCAGTTTTTTCCATTTGCCAAAGGCTTTCCAGTTGATGGTTTCGCGTTCGCCGTTGCAATTTAATATGCCTGCTTGCAAATATTCCCTGATTCGTCCTTTTACCTGTTGGGGAGTTATGTTCAGTTGTGTAGCAGCAACGTCTTCGTCTATCCCAGCCGCCAGCAGTTTTAACAGTGCCGTGTCGTCCATGGCAGGGTTCCTCAAGAGATGTGAAACATACTACACCGCTTTCTGATACGGGACCAGAGAGTCGGACCGAATGGGTGGGGAAGGGGAAGTTCCGCTAATACCTGCAATTCCGCATTCTCACAATGTATGCAATATAGCCATTCTTTTCTTATTTGCAAGGTAAATCATAAAGGTGAAACGTGAGACGTAGAAAGTACCCGTCATCGCGGCAGGGTGTAAGCCGCGATCCAGAGGTTTTGATTTTGCCTTTCGCTTTTGCCTTTCATCCGTGTTTATCTGTGTTCATCGGTGAGACAGCTCAAGTTATTCGCTGTCTTCTTTGCCTTTATATCGCCGGCAATGGCGCGTGGTCATTGGTCTGGTGTTGCCACAGTCGAATGCGGGCCGCGATTTCTCGCGCCCGGTCGCGGTGCGCAGGGTCGTCAAAGAGGTTGGTTTCTTCATAGGGGTCGTTGTTCAGGTCGAATAATTCGCACTGGTCGCCAGCACATAAGTTGAGTTTCCACCGGTCTCCGGTTACGGCACAGCGCCAGGGCAAGGTGGCCATGAGGTTGATTTTTGGGTTGCCCAGGTTGCGGTCGCCTATGCCGTTCCATTCCATGAATGCGGTGTGGTCGCGCAGGTCGGCACCGCCGTTTAAGACATCGGCACACGGGCGGCCCGGGAGGGTTGGGCGCTGATTGGCGAGTTCCAACAGGGTGGCGATGAGGTCCGCGTGTCCAAAGACGCCGTCGATGCGCTTTTGCGTTTGGGTGAGCCACGGGACGCTTAAGATCATGGGGACGCGTGCAGATTCTTCGTAGAATGCGCGTTTTTCAAACATGGCGTGGTCGCCCGCCATTTCGCCGTGGTCGCTGGTGACGGCAAAGATGGTGTTTTCCATTTGTCCGGTTTCTTCCAGTGCCTGTACCATGCGGCCTATGGCGTCGTCGATGATTTTTACGTTGCCGTAGTATTGCGCCCGCAGTTTTCGCCAGGAGTGTTCTTGTCGCATGTCCTGGCCTTCAACCCTGTTGCTGAGGTAGTGTTCTGCGCGGGCGCGGTTAAACAGGGCGTGTCCTTCTGGTTTTTTGATGAAGGTGGGGCCAACGGGCAGGGCATCGGGGTCGTACATGCCGTCGTAGGGTCCGGTCATTGGGGGGTGTGGCTCAAATGTGCTGAATACGAGGAGCCACGGGCGGTGTGTGTTTTCCCGGATGAATCGCTCGGAGTGGTTGGCGATGAAGGTGCCCATCTGGTATTCTGCGGGGAGTTGGGATCGCTGGCGCGGTGAGTAGATGATTTCTCCGGTGGCGCTGTTGTTTTGGGGTTCTATGCCCTGTTCTTTCATCCAGTAGTAATAGCTGCTGAAGGGCAGGCCGGGGCGGGAGTATTTGTTGCGGTGGTCGTCTTCTGTGCTGATCCATTCGTCAAAGCCGTGTTGTCGCACGGAGTCGTCGCCGAGGTGCCATTTGCCAAACATGGCTTTCCGATAGGTGTCGGGTAGCATTTCTGCGATGGATGGGATTTCGTCGCGCAAGTGGTCGCGGTTGACCATGCATTCGTGGTTGTGCGGGTACAGGCCGGTCATGAGGGATCCGCGCGCGGGGGTGCATACGGGTTGGGTGACGTAGGTGTTTTCAAAGACGAAGCTGCGCTCTGCCAATGCGTCTTGATGCGGCGATTGTATCCAGTCGTTGCCGTAACACCGCAGGGTGTCCGTGCGCTGCTGGTCGCTGATGAAGAGCAGGATGTTCGGTTGTTCTGGCATGCGGTTACTCCTTTTTTGGGTAAGAGCGATAATTCATGGGCGCGTTTTTTGTGTAAATTTAATATGCCATTTTGAATTTACACAAAAAATGATCCTATATCAAAGGTCATGTTTTGCCGTTTACTATGCGGATTATTATTTATATTCTTTGGTGGATCGCTTTTTGGCAAAAATTGCTTTTTTTGTTATTATCAATTTATATTAAAAAATATTAGCGTCACAATCAGACTACCGCTTAAGGGATGATAACTTGGCAACGCCGCCACTGGTCGTTCTCGATACAAATGTACTTGTAGCTGGACTATGTCGCCGTATAGGCTCTCCCAGTTTCAAAACCTGCCCGATGAAGAGGACAATTTTGTATTAGAAGCGGCTGTTGCAACCAACGCTTTAGTGATAACAAAAAATGTTACAGACTTTCGAACAGGTGAGTTGAGATTTCCAGATCTGGTAGTTTTGACTCCTCAACAATTCTGTGACCTGTATCTATAGCCGATGGAGACAAACCATGAGCGCGATTTCTGTACGATTGCCGGACGAACTAAAGGACAAAGCGATGCGGCTGGCAAAAAAGAAAAATATGTCTTTTAACACCTTGGTAAACTATTGGCTTCAAGCTGCTGTCCAACAGGATGAGACTATCGAGTGGATGAAGAGTCGTCTGAGTGGAAAAAATCCTGACCTCGTGATCGCTAAATTTGGAGATTTCCTACAAAAAACACAGCCTGGTGATGAGCCATCTATAGATGAAATTCAGCAGGCGATGGAAGGGTGATTTCTTGAGGCACGCAAGTTTCAGGAGCGCATTTTGCAGGTTTTAAGAGCATATATCCGATTTGTCGATGGATTAAATGAGCGCGTTGGTAGGGCGATTGCGTGGCTTACCGCTGTGCTGGTGGCGGTGGTGTGCTACGATGTTTTTACCCGCTATTTGCTGAAGAATAGCCTGGTGGCTGTTCAGGAGTTGGAATGGCATTTGTTCGCGCTTATTTTTCTTTTGGGCGCGGCGTATTCGCTCAAGCACGATCAACACGTGCGGGTGGATGTGTTCTATAGCCGGTTTTCCGCTCGTAAGAAGGCGTGGGTGAATCTGGTTGGTAGTGTTCTGTTTTTGATTCCGTTTTGTGTGATTGTGATTGTGAGTTCACAGTATTTTGTGGTTAGTGCGTTCCACATTGGGGAGACGTCACCCGATCCGGGGGGGTTGCCCGCGCGTTGGGTGCTGAAGGCGGCTATTCCTTTCGGCTTTGTTCTGCTTTTGCTACAGGGTCTGGGGCTGGCGTGTCGGTCTTTGCTTTCCGTCCTGGGGCGCGATGAGGAGGTGGGTGGATGATCGAGGCGATGCCCCTGATTTTGTTTGGGGTTCTTTTTCTTCTGTTGCTGGTGGGCTTTCCGGTTGCGTTTACGCTGGGTGGTGTTTCTTTTATTTTGGGCTATTTGACGTTTGGTCCGGCTTTTTTTAATCTTTTGCCCCTGCGTATCTGGGGTGTGATGACGAATTATGTGCTGATTGCCGTGCCTTTGTTTGTGTTTATGGGGGTGATGCTGGAGAAGTCCGGGCTGGCTGAGAATTTGCTGGAGACGATGGCGTTGCTCTTTGGGCATTTGCGCGGGGGGCTGGCGATTTCTGTGGTTGCTGTGGGGGCGCTGTTTGGGGCTTCTACGGGTATTGTGGGCGCGACTGTGGTGACGATGGGTTTGCTGAGTTTGCCGACGATGCTGAAGCGGGGATACCGCCCCGAGGTCGCCGCGGGGACGATTTCGGCGTCGGGTACGCTGGGGCAGATTATTCCGCCGAGTATTGTGCTGGTGCTGCTGGGTAGTGTGCTGAATGTTTCGATTGGGGATATGTTTGTGGGGGCGGTGGTGCCGGGGTTTGTTCTGGTGGGTCTTTATGCGGTTTATCTGATTTTGATTGCGATTTTTAAGTCCGAGTGGGCTCCGGCGATGCCAGAGGAGGAACTCGCGCAGTTTCACGGCAGGGCGATGGTGAAGCGCGTTTTTCAGGCGTTTATTTTGCCGGCTGTTCTGGTTGTTGCGGTGCTGGGTTCTATTTTTGCGGGGATTGCTTCGCCTACCGAGGCGGCGGCAGTGGGTGCGTTTGGCGCGACGCTTTTGACGGTGTTGCAAAAGAAGTTTTCATATCGGACGCTGAAGGCGGTGATGGTGGAGACGACGCATCTGACGTGTATGGTTTTTATTATTCTGGTTGGGGCTACGGCGTTTGGTCTGGTGTTTCGCGGTATGCACGGCGATGCGTATTTGACGAATTTGATTCTGTCGGCAAATATGAGTCCGGGGGCGTTTCTCGCGCTTGTGATGGTTATGATTTTTGTGGCGGGATTTTTTATCGATTTTATCGAGATTACGTTTATTATTGTTCCGGTTGTTGCGCCTATTTTTGTGGCGTTGGGTGTGGATCTTCTGTGGTTGGGTATTTTGATTGCGATGAATTTGCAGACTTCTTTTTTGACGCCGCCTTTTGGTTTTTCGCTTTTTTATCTGAAGGGGGTCGCCCCGCCCGAGGTCCGCACGGGCCATATTTATCGGGGGATTATTCCGTTTATTATTATTCAGCTTATCGGGCTGACGCTCGTGATTACTTTTCCCGAGATGGCGACGTCTTTGCCAAAATATTTGGGGGGCTGATGATCATGCACTCAAGTTCTCGTAATAGATTTTCTCCGATATCGCCGCCCAGCCGTTCATTTTTTTCCGAAATGCTTCAAATGATTCATATACTTTTTTGCTCATGGCATCGGCTGCGACGAGTTCATCCACGACTTCTCCGGCGTATTGTTGAAGTGTGTTGAGGACTTCGTCGGGGAATTTTTTCAGGATGACGTTGTGGTCTTTTATGAGGGTTTGCAGATGTACATTGTTTTTCGCCTCAAATTCCGATAGTGCCCAGGCATTTGCGCGCGCTGCTGCGGTTCGCACGATGTCTTGCAGGTTTTTGGGCAGGGTTTGATATGCGGATTTGTTGACGATGAGTTCTATGACGGTGCCGGGTTCGTGCCAGCCGGGATAGTAGTAGTATTTGGCGGCTTTGTAAAAGCCCATGAGTGTGTCGTGATAGGGTCCGATCCATTCGGTTGCGTCGATGACGCCGCGTTCGAGGTTGGTGAAGATTTCTGCTCCGGCTGATAAGATAGCGGATCCGCCGGCTTTGGAGATGACTTTGCCGCCGAGGCCCGGGATGCGCATTTTGAGGCCCTGCAAGTCGCTTACGGCGTTGATTTCGCGGTTGAACCAGCCGCCCATTTGTACGCCGCTGTTGCCTGCGGGGATGGGGATGAGGTTGAATGGGGCGTAGAGTTCTTCCCATAAGGCGAGTCCGCCGCCGCTGGTGATCCAGGCGTTCATTTGTTGGGCGTTCATGCCAAAGGGTACAGAGGCAAAGAATTGGGTTGCCTGCGCTTTTCCCGCCCAGTAATACGCGGCGCCGTGACACATTTCCGCGGTTCCGGCACTGACGGCGTCAAAGCCTTCGAGGGGGGGGATGAGTTCGCCGCCGCCATAGACCTGTATTTTGAGCTGGCCTTCGGACATTTCTTCTGCCCATTTGGCGATGTGTTCAGCAGATTCTCCCAGGATGGGGAAGTGCGGCGGCCAGGTTGTGACCATTTTCCATTCGTATTTTTTTCGCGTTTGTACAGCGGGTGCCCCGGTTTCCTGTGGGGATGCACAGCCCGCCAATAATGCAGCACCGCCGGCAAGTCCGGCTTTTTTTATGAAGTCGCGACGTTTTACTCGGTCCATTGTGTCTCCGATTTAATTGAGGGGTTTGTACAAATCAAATTATACACCCTCTCAATATAAATAAAAAATAAAAAAAGTTTGAACCTTTTGGCAAAACAGGTGTATGCATACGTAGAAACGCGCTATAAATCACATACTGTTTGGTTTTTTATGTTCCTGAGAAAATATCACACGCTTTCCGATGAAAAGCTCATGGCCCGCATTCAGCGGGGCGATACGGCCGCTTTTGACGAACTTTATACCCGATATAGCAAGCGAATGCTTTACTATTTCCATCGCATGCTGGGGGGGGACGAGGAGAAGGCGCAGGATTTTCTCCAGGATTTGTTTTTGAAGATTGTCGAGAAGCCCGCCCGTTTTAAGCGGGGGAATGCCTTTACGTCCTGGCTTTATACGGTTGCACACAATATGTGCAAGAATGAGTATCGCAAGCAGAGTGTGCGGAAGGTTGTGGTTAATGATCCCGATATCGATATGCATTGTGGGTGGGTTGATGGCGCTTATGCGATAGAAAAGGCGTGCGATGAACGGGCTTTTCTAAGTGCGCTGATGGATGAGCTGGATAAGCTCAGTGTGGATCAGCGTACGACGTTTTTATTGCGGCATCAGGAGTGTCGCAGTATTCGAGAGATTAGCCAGATTCTCGGGTGTCCGGAGGGGACGGTTAAATCGCGACTGCACCATGTTACGCAGAAGTTGGCAGAGAAACTTCAGGGACGAAATTCCCTGTGTGGATGAGGAGATGGATATGAGGCGGGTTATTCCGTTTAAAAGGAAAGAGAATGTGGATGAGTTGTTGAGCCAGGTGCTCGCGGTTCCCAGGTCCGGCGGGCTGGAACCCGATCCGGCGATTCGCCATGCTGTTGTTGCACAGATGTCCGCGCGAGAACGCAGTGGGTTCAATATATGGCGTGCGCTGTCGGATGTGTTTCCCGTGCGCTGGCCCGTTTATCAGATGGCTTTTGCGATGGGGATTGTGCTGTTTGCGGTTTTGGGTATCCGCCAGTCGCAGCCGGATCCCACAACGACAGGGTCCCCCGAATCGCCAGTTGCGGTTATGGATACGAGCCGGACCGATTCTCCCCGGGTTTCGCTTTCAGACACGCTTTCGCAACGCGGTATGATCAATATTTTTTCCGCTTCGAGTCCTGTAGATAGTCTTTGATATTTTTAGAAGACGATTAATCCCCGCGCGACTTCTCCAGCGGCCAGAGCGTCAAAGGCTTCGTTTGCGCCTTCGAGGTCGAACCGCCGGGTTACGAGTTCGTCGATTTTTAGTTTTCCGGCGAGGTAGAGTTCTACCATGCGCGGGAAGTCGTCCCAGGTTCTCGCGCTTCCATACCTGCAGCCGCGCAGGATGCGTTCGTTGGATTGGAGGCTGCCGGTGTCAAATGTGACGGTGGAGCCGGTTGGGGGCAGGCCGATGAGCAAGCACTGGCCCCTGGATGCGAGACAGTCCCAGGCTTGATTGATGACTTGCGCGTTGCCGACTGCTACAAATGAATAATCCGCCCCGCGTCCGGTGAGGTCTTTTATGGCTTCGACCGGATTTTCTTTGCTGGCGTCTATGGTGTGCGTCGCGCCAAAGGATTTCGCGTATTCCAATTTGGCGGGGTTGATATCGACTGCTATGATGGGGTGTGCCTGGACGAGGGTTCCGCCCTGTATGACGTTCAGGCCAATTCCTCCTGTGCCGAATACGGCCATGCTGGCTCCAGGCGTTACGGCTGCGGTGTTGATGACGGAGCCTACGCCGGTCATGACCGAACAGCCGATTAAGGCGGCTACTTCGAGGGGCATGTCTTTCCGGATGGGGACGGCACAGGAGGCGGGCATGACGGAGTATGAGGCATAGCTGCACGCGGGTCCGTAATGGTACGCGGTTTGTCCTTTTATTTTCATTCTGGATGTGCCGTCCATTAATACGCCTTTGTCCGGCATCTGGTGCTCACATAAGTGCGATAGGCCGGTTACGCAGTAGTGGCAGCGACCGCATGCCGGTGCCCAGGATAGGATGACGTGGTCGCCGGGTTTTACGTGTCGTACGCCGGGTCCCACTTCTTCGACGATGCCAGCCCCTTCATCACCCAATACCATGGGCATTGGATATCCGGTCCAGCTTCCATCTACGACGTGCAAACAACTGTGACATACGCCGGTGGCGGTCATGCGTACCATGACTTCGTCTTCTTTCGGTCCTTCCAGGTCCAGGTCTTCCACTTCCAGCGGTCTTCCCGGCTCCCAAAGTAATGATGCTTGCATTTTCATGGGGTGTCTCCTTAAAAAAGTATCTAACCTACACCACGACCTCCGGCGTCTCGTTCGGCGAGCGCCCGTCGGAGTTGTTGACTTTAGACCCGCCCGGTGCAGGGACATGTCCGTCTGGCAAGAGGGGGTCATGCGTTTCTTTCATCCATGCTTCCAATCGATGGCTCAGGTCCTTCCGCACAGGTGCCAGGTCTTCCCGGTCGATGATGTTGTGCGTTTCATCGGGGTCGAATATGAGGTCGTATAACATTTCCTGATCGCGCGGCAATTTTTCCCAGTTTTGATTGAGTAAGAAGGCTTTTGTGGGTGTGTCATCGACGTTGGGCAATACGAGTTTGTCGCGGTTGTCGTATCGCCGAATGTATTTGTATCTTTCGGTGCGGATGCTGCGCATAGGTTCATACGCGGCGTGATAGGTGACTTCTGAAAAGATTTCTTCCCGATGATGATCCTCGTTTATCAGAGGGTGTAGAGTTTTTCCCTGTACGTGGTCGGGTGTTTCTATGCCGGCAGCGCGATATGCCGTGGGTAACAGGTCCATTAAGCTGACCATCGCGTTTACGACTTTTCCGCCTTCAAATCCACCCGGTCCGCGTATGATGAGGTACACGCCAATGCCGTGGTCTGTCAGGTTGCACATGTTGCGCGGAAATTGTAAGCCGTGGTCGGCAAAGCAGAATACGAGGGTGTTGTCGGATAGGCCGGTTTCTTCGAGTGCTGCGAGTACGTTGCCGTAGTGGTTGTCCATGATGCGCGCAGAGGCTTTGTAGTCGGCTGTGTCGGCGCGGGTTTCCGGCGTGTCGGGCAGGGGACGGGGGGGAATGCAGTATTGTTTGCGTTCTGCGGGGTATTTGTCGGGTTCGGCACTGTGAAATGGTCGGTGCGTTTCGTTTAGGCCGAGGTTGAGGAAGAAGGGTTGTTGGGGTGCGTTTTTTATGAAATCTACGACGGCGTCGGCGGGTTCGATCCATTTGGGCTGGCCGGGGTAATTTGTGTCCAGTCCGGAGAGGATTTCGTCGTATCCAATGGTGTCCAGGTCCGGTGCGGTGTGTTCTACGCCAGCGGTTGCGGTGAAGTAGCCATGTGTCTTGAAGATGCGGGCTGCATGCCAGTCGTAATTCGTCATGGCAAAGCCGCGGTGTGCAAGGCCCGTCATGCCACAGGAATGAGGGTACATGCCGGTTAAGAAGCTGGCTCTGCTGGGCGAACAGGTGGGGGCTGTGGCATACGCCCGCCGAAATAAGACGCCTTGTTCTGCCAATCGCTGCATGTGCGGCGTTGGTACGGCGTGTCCATAGGGTTCAATATAGGTTCCGGTGTTGTGCGAGTGCATAAATAAGATGTTTGGTCGGTCGTTCATGCAATCCTTCCTTGTGGTGGGGCTTGTTTGTTTGTATTTTAATCCGCCCATTGTAATGGATTTTTCGCGCGATTGAAATATTTTTTTTCTTTTAACTTCACATTTTGAAAGTTCAGGGTCGTTTCACAGGAGAATTGGATCAATGAAGAAGGTTTTCATCTATGTGGATAATTCCAATATTTTTATTAGCGCACAAGAGGCCGCTGCAGAGCGCGAGGGGGAGGCGGCTCGCTCGCGCGTGCGTATTCATTTTCGCAATCTCCTCGCTCTGGCACATGCAGGCCGGCCCATTGAGCGGGCGATAGCTGTTGGCTCTATTCCACCAGAGTTGCGCCAGGTGTGGAATCGCCTCGAGAATGAGGATGTTGAGGTGCAGTTGTTGGAACGCGGGGCATTGCACGGCAGCGAACAGGGCGTGGATCAAGTTCTGCAAACAATTATGCTCCGCGATACAGTGGATTATAACGGTGTACCGGGCATTGCTGTTCTCCTTACCGGCGATGGTAGTGGCTTTGTTGATGGTGTTGGGTTTCACGCAGACATAGAGCGCATGTATGGCAAGGGCTGGGATATAGAAGTGCTGTCGTGGCGTCACAGTTGTAACCGCCGCATGCGGGAATGGGCAGAGGAGAACGGAAAGTTTATCGCATTGGATGATTTCTACAATAGCATTACGTTCCTGGAAGGCGCGTGGCCGGGGCAGCCCGTTGCAGACCCGCGGTATGCAGAGCCATTGCAACTCGACTTGCGCCCATAAAGAAAACGATCTCATTTTCCATTATGGATATTCACCCTCTTATCGCACATTTTCCCATTGTGTTGCTGGTCATCGGCGTTGTTTGCGATGCGATTGGGATATTAAATGACCGCGATTTTTTTTTGAGAGCCGGGTTTTTGCTTTTTTCGCTGGGTGCTGTGACCGCGATTCCGGTTGCGCTTACAGGGGATAGTGCTGCGGAGGTTGCGCAACATATCGATGGTATTGCCGCAGATTTAGAGGATCACGATACGCTGGGTACGGTCACCGCGTTTTTGGCTGTTGCTCTGGCACTGGTGCGCACGCATTTTGTTTTGAAAAAGAAATTTGTCGGGTTTGTTCGCTATGTGTATCTCGTGTTTGGTCTTGTTACCGCGGGTCTGGTGTGTGCGGCGGGATATACGGGTGGGCATCTGGTTTATTTTTACGGCGCTGGAACAAAGCCTGTTACGTCACAGGTTGAGTTGGAGAAGCGCGTGCCGCGAGTCGATAAGTTTGAGAGCAAATAGACACAATATGCCGATTTATCTCAAAAATCCGCACAGTATTCTGGCGGTTCTGGACAAGCGTCCGCAAGATGTGATTGAGGTTCGTTTGCCCGCCAAACCGGGTGGTGCGTGGGGAGTTGTGCGGGAACAGGCGGAGAGGATTGGTGTGCGCGTGTTTGCCGGAGGGGGTGGTCGGTTTCGTGGAGGAGATGCGGAAGCTGCGGTTAAAGAACATCCGGGTTGTGATCTCGCGGCGTTGTTTGCCGATACTGCGGGTCTTTTTTTGGCGCTGGATACGGTGCAGGATCCGCAAAATCTGGGGGCGATTTTTCGCTCTGCGGCTTTTTTTGGGGTGCGCGGTGTTTTGCTTAGTCGAGATCGTTCCGCTTCGATGACGGGCGCGGTGTACGATGTGGCTTCGGGCGGGGTTGAGTATGTTCCGTTTTCTGTTCAGACGAATCTGAGCCGTGCTCTGGATGTGGCGAAGGATGCGGGTTTGTGGGTTTTGGGGACTTCTGAGCATGCGGAGAAGGATTTGAGCGCGTTTTCGGCAGATCGTTCCTGGCTTCTGGTGCTGGGGAATGAGGAGAGCGGTATGCGACGCCTGACGCGCGATAAGTGCGATGAAATATGCCGCATTCCTCCCCGCGGTGCTGTCGGGTCTCTGAATGTGTCTGCCGCTGCCGCGATTTGTATGTATCATTTTCAGAAAGGATAAAAAAGGATGCCGGATAATAGACCCAATATTTTACTTATTATGACGGATCAGCAGCGCGGCGATTGCCTGGGTATTGAGGGCCATCCCGTGTTGCAGACGCCCAATCTGGATTATATGGCTGCGTCGGGGGTGCGTTTTCGCCACGCTTATTCGGCTTGTCCAGTGTGTGTGCCGGCTCGCCGTACGGTGATTACGGGGCGCAAGCCGAGCAATCACGGTGCGCTTCAAAATGCATCAGCACCGCTGCCCTGGCCGACGTTGCCGGGGGTTTTGCGCGATGCGGGGTATCGCACCCATCTGTCCGGCAAGGCCCACTGGGGTCCGCCTGCGAGGGCGTTGGGGTTTGATTCCGCGGAATGGGCGGATAGTCCGATTTCGGGGGTCGATAATGATTATCAGAAGTATGTGCGCGAGAATGGTGCGGCGTGGCACCGGGCTTCTGATGCGCACGGGATGTATAGCAATGGTTTTCCAGGGCGTCCGTGGCATCTGGATGAGCATTTGCATTTTACCAATTGGTGTACGCAAAAGGGGCTGGAGTTTATCGATTCGCAAAGGGGAGATCAGCCGTGGTTTTTGGCGGTTAATTTTATCCATCCGCATCAGCCGGTTACGCCGCCTGCACATTATTTTGATAAGTATATGGCGATGGATTTGCCCGAGCCTTATGTGGGGGATTGGGCGCGGGTTTTCGACGGTCCGGTGCGGGGGTTGCAGCCGGAGTGCTGGCGCTTGTGTCTGGATCCTCCGGTTATGAAGGCGACGCGCGCGGGTTATTACGGGTGTGTCGAGCATATCGATCACCAGATTGCGCGTCTGGTGAGTGGTCGCGTGTTGCCGGACAATACGATTGTGGTGTTTGCGTCTGATCACGGGGAGATGCTGGGGGATCATCAGTGGCTGCGTAAGCGCAATCCCTTTGAGCCGTCTGCGCGGGTTCCGCTGTTGATGAAGTTTCCCGGTAGTTTGGGGTTGCCGCAGGAGCAGGTGATCGAGCGTCCGGTTGAGTTGATGGATATTATGCCGACGTTGCTCGATGCGGTGGGTGTTCCGATTCCGGATACGGTGGATGGGGAGAGTGTGTTGCCGATTATTCGCGATTCACAAGCGGGGTGGCGAGATTATGTGCACGGGGAGTGCGCGAGTGTGCCTACGTCGAATAGCGGGATGCAGTATGTGACGGATGGGAAGCGGAAGTTCGCGTATTTGCCAGGGCAGGGGCGAGAGCTGTTTTTCGATGTGGAAAATGATCCGTGCGAGATGAATAATCTGGCGGATGATCCCGGATGGGCGGAGGAGATCGCGATGTGGCGGTCCCGTCTTATTGGGGAATTGGTCGGTCGCCCCGAGGGCTTTACAGATGGCGAACGGCTTCTGGTGAAAGATGGCCCAACTGCTGGGACGATTCCGGTTTGGGAAGAATATGATGAGTGAAGCATTCGTCATCGCGGCCCCGTATAAAAGCCTTACGGGGCAGGCTATGAAGTTGAGCCGCGATCCAGAAGGTTTTATCTGCCTTTGATTTTGATTTCGCCTTTGCCTTTCATCCTGTTCATCCTTTCATCCTGCCCATCCTGATTCTGACTGAGGTTGCTTTTGCCTTAGATCACTTCCAGTCATTTCACCGGGTTTTGGCAGGTTGAGGAGGGAGAGCAGGGTGGGGGCGACGTCGCGCAAGGTGCCGCCAGCGCGGAGTTTTCCCGTGTAGGTGGGGTCAACGAGTACAAAGGGTACGGGGTTGGTGGTGTGTGCGGTGTGGGGTTCGCCAGTGTCGTAGTGGATCATTTGTTCGGCGTTGCCATGATCGGCGGTGACGATGGCTGCGCCGTTTGCGTTTTCTATGGCTTTGAGGACGCGGTCCAGGCAGGTGTCAACGGTGGTGACGGCGTGTATGGCGGCGTCGAGGATGCCGGTGTGGCCGACCATGTCGGGGTTGGCAAAGTTGCATATTGCGGCGTCGTATTGGTTGGATGCGATGGCTTGTGTGAATCGGTCTGCGATTTCAGGTGCGCTCATTTCGGGTTTGTGGTCGTAGGTGGGGACGTCTTTGGGCGATGGTACGAGGATGCGTTCTTCGCCGTCAAAGGGGGTTTCCCGCTGGCCGTTGAAGAAGAAGGTGACGTGGGCGTATTTTTCTGTTTCTGCGATGCGCAGTTGTCGTTTGTTGGCCCGGGCGATGACCGATCCACAGATGTTGGGCATGTTTTGCGAGAGGGTTTCGGGGGGGTAGGCGATGCCGGTGACGGGTACGTCGGCTTCGTATCGGGTGAGGGTGGTGAAGTGGGTGTTGGGCCAGGTGTGGCGTTGGAAGCCGTCGAAATTTTTGAGTGTAAAGGCGCGGGTGAGTTGCCGGGGTCTGTCGCCGCGGAAGTTGAAGAAGATGACGCTGTCCCCATCTTTTATGGTGGGGTTGCCGGCGATGGCAATGGGTTTGATAAATTCGTCGGTTTCGCCGCGGTTGTAGGCGTTTTGTATGGCTGCGATGGGGTCGGCTTCGGGGATGCCTTTGCCCTGTGTGAGGAGGTCGTAGGCGATTTGGGTGCGTTCCCAGCGGTGGTCGCGGTCCATGGCGTAATACCGTCCGGATATGGAGGCGACGCGGCCAATGCCGTGGGTTTTGAACGTGGCGAGTAGTTCGCGCATGCGGTGGATTGCGCTTTGGGGTGGTGTGTCGCGTCCGTCTGTGAAGGCGTGGATGAAGAGGCGGTCTGAGGGGAGGCCGCGTTCGGCTGCCATTTTGATGAGGCTCTCGTAGTGACTGGGCCAGGTGTGTACGCCGCCGTCGGAGACGAGGCCGATGAGGTGGAGGTTGCGGTTGTGGTTTTTGATGCGGTCTATGGCGGCGATTAAGGCTTTGTTTTGGTACAGGCTGCCGTCTCGTATGCGGTCGTCGATCTGGGTCATGGCTTGCATGACGGTGCGTCCCGCACCGAGGTTGAGGTGGCCGACTTCGGAGTTGCCCATGAGTCCGTCGGGGAGGCCGACTGCGCGTCCAGAAGTGTCGAGGGTGGTGTGGGCGTAATTGGCCCAGATGCGGTCCATTGTCGGGGTTCTGGCAAGGGCCACGGCGTTGTGGTCCCGACGTGGGTTTAATCCCCAGCCGTCGAGGATGATGAGTGCGACAAAGCGTTGGTTGGTCATGAAAGTGTGATCCGCAGATGAACGCAGATAAAAAAGAAGGGCCGTGAAGTGTGAAGCAACCGTAGGGGCGAGGCATGTCTCGCCCACAGGTGGTTAGGACACGACCCGTATGGGACGTGATCTACTCTTAGCCTATTTCAAAAAAAAAAGATTTTTGAGGTATTTGAAAGTCTGTTCGTCAACTTCATTGAGTTGTTCTCTATCCTGTACTTCTATTTGTGCTGCGCCTCGGTAATCGGCGATTCTTCCCGTCACACAAATCCATTTCTCTTTGTATATCTGTTCAAGTGCGCCGAATTTGGCACGATGCGTATCCCATATTACAGCAGTAAAAATATGATTTGGATAAGATTTACTGATGTTTAAGTATGTGGGCCGTCCCTTGCTAGAGGTTGCGTATCTGGAACTTGCAACTTCGCCACAGACGATTCCTATTTGACCGAGGTGAGCCATTGCATCCTCGGGCGCGATCAGATTTAGTTCAGAAAAATCAGTCTGCTTTTTTGCTTCCATCTCGACCTGTTTTGAATCAGGCTCTTGATCTGATGACATAATGCCGAAAACAACGCCCGATATAAGTAACACCGTGGCAATGACACTATACCAGTGATTGCGTCGTAATTGCCTGTGTCTCTCGCGTGAGATATTGGGATATGCTTCTTCTGGCTTGTCTGTCTCTTCTATAGGCACAGACAAAGGCTGTAATGGTTTTTTTGGGCCTGACAATATTTTGATAATCGGATCGTCGCGTACTTCGGGACTACACCAACAGCAGAGTACTACTCCCGGATCGGTGATTGGATAAACAAAAAAGTTATAATTGTCTAAACGTTTTCCTTTTATGGTACGCAACATGCTAAGACTGACCAGAACAACCATTCGGAGTTCTTCTTCATCAGGGGCAATATGACCATAGATGAAATAGTCTGGCCCCTTGCCATCAACCATCCATTCATCGTGTTCGGATTTGTGTATGTTTTTATTGTCGCTAATACGAACTTGATCGCGATACTTCCAAGCTGTATGTCGGGTCACGCGAGCACCAACGGCGATCTTTTGGCGGCAATTAGAAAAGAAATCGATTTTTCTATATTTATCCTCACCGAGTTCCGCAGGAGAAAACGAAGTGCCAAAATAATCTTCAAGGCAGGCAATGAGTTGTTGTTCGTGCCTTTTTGCCAGAGCAAAGTTTCTCTCGAATTGGTTGTTCATTTTCGTTTCTCCTTTGTCGTCGAAAAATGCCTCTGGTTCTACTTCGACGAAAGAAAATATATATTCTTCCCAATCCAATCAAGTGCGAAGCGTACAAAAAGAGTTTGAAAATACGGGTTGTTGTGGTATTTTTCTTCGGCGTGGGCCATGTTGTCTGGTTTACGGACAAACCGATATGCGAATTTTTGATTTTTACTAACAACTTTGGTAAGAAAGTGTCATGACTTGCGCCTTCTAGAATTAGACTTTTGAAATTTTTCGCTGTATTGTTATATACAATCAAACCCTTTTAGCTCAGTGCAGGCATCACAATCTGGAGGTGAGAGATATGAATGCCCATCGCGTTGAAACGGTTATACGACAGGATAGAACAGTTGTGATTAAGAATTTGCCTTTTCGAGAAGGCGAGCCTGTTGAAATCCTTATTTTTCCCTGTTCTTTTTCGTCTGAACAGGGAGAAAATAGCAGCGAGAAAGACCGATATCCACTGCGTGGCACCCCAATAAAATACCTTGATCCCACGGAACCCGTAGCGGATGGAGATTGGAGCGTATCACAGTGATTGTGCTTGATACACACATCTGGATTTGGTGGGTTCAGGGAGATGCTCATCTCACCAGCCAGCAAGTGGCGTGGCTGCAACAGTATGAGTCTCAAGGTCTTGGGGTGAGTGCAATTTCGTGTTGGGAGGTTGCTAAATTAGTTGAGTATAATCGGCTCGTCTTGCCTTGTCCAGTTGAAGAGTGGATGGGTCAGGCACTCTCATATCCAGGCGTTCGGTTTCTCAATTTGACGCCGCAAATTGCAATTGAGTCAACTCAATTGCCCGTTGGGTTCCACAGAGATCCAGCGGATCAGATTATTGTTGCTACGGCAAGAGTCCACAACTGTCGATTATTGACGGTGGATGCAAAGATGCTCAATTATGGACATGTTGATATACTGAAGTAAGGGTGATAAATTCGTTGTTAATGCAAGGCGATGGAGTAGGTGAAGTTGAGCTGCGAGCCTGTAGTTTTGCCGTTTCTCAATCAAAAAAAATATAAATATGGATAAAAATAAATATCCCGAGGGTTGGAATCAGAAGCGTGTTCAGGAGGTCATTGACCAGATCGAATCCCGGACAGAAGAAGAGACCATTGCTGAAGATGATACCGCCTTATTCTCACCCCTGGGGGTGAGAGAGGTGAAGAATGAATAAATGTACGCTTTGTCATGAGGGTCAATACCTGAACAAACACGTCGTGTTTAGTTCTCGTCGCGATGGCCAGGTGGTCGTAATCGAAGGTGTTCCGGCACTGGTTTGCGATGTGTGTGGCGACAGGATTATTACCGAAGAGACTGCCCGCGAGATTGAGCGGGTCGCAACTGGTACGCCTGTCCATTCAGTGCCTTTGTACCATTTTCCTGAGAAAGTAGCTTGAAACCTTTTAGAGAAGGACTTGTTTATGAGTCAAACGCATAATCCTTTGAATTCACGCGATACACTTTCTACTATGGCGGGTGATCTCGCAATTTTTCGGCTGGATCGGTTGGAAGCTGATGGGGTTGGGGCGGTATCGACTTTGCCGTTTTCCGTGCGGGTGCTGCTCGAGGCGGCGCTGCGAAATTTGGATGGGTATCAGGTGCGGGAGGAGGATGTGGAGACGCTGGCGAATTGGAATGCGGTCAATCCCAATCCGATAGAGATACCGTTTAAGCCCGCGCGGGTGGTGTTGCAGGATTTTACGGGTGTGCCTTCGCTGGTGGATCTGGCGGCGTTGCGTTCGGCTATGGGGCGCATGGGGGGCGATGCAAGTCGGGTTGAGCCGTTGATTCCGGTGGATCTGGTTGTGGATCATTCGGTGCAGGTGGATAGTTTTGCAAATTCGGATGCGTTGCGGAGAAATGCGGAGATCGAGTTTGAGCGCAATCGGGAGCGGTATGAGTTTTTGCGCTGGGGTGCAAATGCGTTTGAGAGTTTCAGGGTGGTGCCGCCGTTGACGGGTATTGTGCATCAGGTCAATCTGGAGTATCTGGCAAAGGGGGTTATTGCCCGGGGTGGGGTGGCTTTTCCCGATAGTTTGGTGGGGGCAGATTCACATACGACGATGATTAATGGCCTGGGTGTGGTGGGCTGGGGTGTGGGGGGTATTGAGGCGGAGGCGGTGATGCTGGGGCAGCCGATTTATATGCTGACGCCCGAGGTTGTCGGGTTCAAGTTGGATGGGCAGTTGCCCGAGGGTACGACGGCGACGGATTTGACGTTGACGGTGGTTCAGATGTTGCGCGAGAAGGGCGTGGTGGATAAGTTTGTCGAGTTTTACGGTACGGGGTTGACGGGTATTGGGCTGGCAGATCGCGCGACGATTGCCAATATGGCGCCGGAATACGGGGCGACGATGGGGTTTTTCCCGGTGGATGACGAGACGCTGCGTTATTTGGCGCGCACGGGCCGCACGGCGGCAGAGGTGGATGTGGTTGAGCGGTACGCGAAGGAGCAGGGGTTGTTCCGCACAGATGATACGCCGGAGCCGCGGTTTACGGATTCGCTTGAATTGGATTTGAGTACGGTGGAGCCGAGTTTGGCGGGTCCAAAACGGCCACAGGACCGCATTGCGCTGGGGCAGATGAAGAATGCGTTTGAGGGCGCGTTGCGCGCACCGGTGGGCAATAGTGGTTTTGGGCTGGATGATGATGATGCGCAAAAGAGGACGAATGGCGCGCTCGGGCACGGGGCAGTGGTGATTGCGGCGATTACGAGTTGTACTAATACGAGTAATCCTTCCGTGATGGTGGCTGCTGGTTTGTTGGCGAAGAAGGCGGTGGAGATGGGGTTGAAGGTTCACGCGCATGTGAAGACGAGTCTGGCGCCGGGTTCGCGCGTGGTGTCGGATTATCTCGATCAGGCGGGTTTGACGCCGTATTTGGAGCAGTTGGGTTTTCATACGGTGGGGTATGGCTGTACGACGTGTATTGGCAATAGCGGGCCGTTGCCCGATCCGGTGGTTGCCGCGATTCACGAGGATGATCTGGTCGCTGCGTCGGTGTTGAGTGGGAATCGCAATTTTGAAGGTCGCGTGCATCCGCATGTGAAGGCGAATTATCTGGCGTCGCCGCCGCTGGTTGTGGCGTATGCCCTGGCGGGGCGGGTGGATCTGGATTTGACTGTGGAGCCCATAGGGGTGGATGGGGATGGCAATGCGGTGTTTTTGCGCGATCTCTGGCCCAGTCAGGATGAGATTGGCGATACGATTGCACGGGCGCTGAAGCCGGATATGTTTGAGGCGCGCTATGGCAATGTGTTTGAGGGCAATGAGATGTGGAATGCGGTTGGCGGGCAAGCGGGGGATCTCTATGGGTGGCAGGCGGAGAGTACTTATGTGCAGGAGCCGCCGTTTTTTGTGGATTTGTCGTCGGAGTTAGACGCGATTACAGATATTAGAGGTGCGCGGGTGCTGGCGCGGTTGGGCGATTCGGTGACGACGGATCATATTTCTCCGGCGGGTTCGATTGCGGTGGATAGCCCGGCGGGGCAGTTTTTGATTGCTCGCGGGGTTGAGCCGAAGGATTTCAATTCTTATGGTTCGCGGCGGGGCAATCACGAGGTGATGATGCGGGGTACGTTTGCGAATATTCGCATTCGCAATTCACTTGCGCCAGGGACAGAGGGCGGTGTGACAATGCACCTGCCTTCGGGGGAGCAGATGAGTATTTACGATGCGGCGATGCGGTATGTGGATGCGGGTGTGCCGTCGATTGTGATTGCGGGTGCGGAGTACGGTTCGGGGTCGTCGCGCGATTGGGCGGCTAAGGGTCCGTTACTGTTGGGCGTGCGCGCAGTGCTTGTGGAGAGTTTTGAGCGCATTCACCGCAGCAATCTGGTGGGTATGGGGGTGTTGCCGCTGGAGTTTGTGGATGGGGAGAATGCCGAGTCGCTGGGGCTTACGGGGCGGGAGGTGTACGATATTACGGGTTTGAGCGATGATTTGCAGCCTTTGCAAGATGTGACGGTGACGGCGACGGATGAGGATGGGAATGTGAAGTCGTTTTCTGCGACGGTGCGTATCGATACGCCTGTGGAGATCGATTATTATCGCAATGGGGGGATTTTGCATACGGTGCTGCGGGGTTTTTTGAAGGATCAATAATGGAGATTGCAAAGATGGAAACTGTCTTGCATTTTCAGCCGGTGATCGAGGTGAGTGATGAGGATTTTTATGCGTTTTGTCGGCTCAATCGCGATGTTTGCATTGAGCGCAATGCGCAGGGAGATGTGATTATTATGCCACCAGCGGGGGGTGAGACGAGCGAGCGCAATGCAGAGATTACTATGCAGTTGCGGTTTTGGGCAAAAGGGGATGGTACGGGTGCGAGTTTTGATTCGTCAGGTGGGTTTCAGTTGCCCAATGGGGCGGTGCGGTCGCCCGATGCCGCATGGATTGAATATACGCGGCTGATGGCATTGTCTTCAGAAGACCGACGCAAGTTTGTTCCATTGTGTCCCGATTTTGTTATTGAATTGCGGTCGGAAAGTGATCAGTTGGCCCCATTGCAGGAAAAGATGCGGGAATATCTCGATAATGGCCTTAGTTTGGGGTGGTTGATTGACCCATATACACGGCGGGTTTATGTGTATCGCGCTGGCTTGCCCATAGAGGAATTGGAGCAGCCTTCGCGCATTTCTGGCGATCCCGTTTTGCGGGGATTTGAACTGGATCTGGATGAGATTTGGTGAGTAGGTCGGATGATGTTAGAAAGAAACCGGGTGCATCACATAGATGTACCCGGTTCTTTTTTTACAACTATCGTTGTGTTTCTTTATCTGATGGACGGGATTACTTCGTAATGACACCCGTCATCGCGGCGTGAAGTTGAGCCGCGATCCAGTGGTTTTCATTTGTTTTATAAAAAATGCGCGTCCTGCTCTTTGCGTATTGTCCAGAGGGGGTCGTTGTTTTTGGGTTGTATCGCGCTTGCGGTGATGAATGCGCCAGTGGGGATGTCCTGGGTGAGGGTATTGCCGTTGGCCATGTGGTAGGGCAGGGGGTTGTCGGGCGCGACGGGTAGCGCGGGGCGCATGAGGTATTCGATTTTTTTGCTGTGGTCGTTGCGGATCTGGTCGCCGGCTTTGAGGGGTTCTTTTGCGCGGCCTACAACGTCGAAGGATGGGCGGTAGTCGGTGGTGCCCGTGGGCAGGTTTAAGAGGCCCGCGACGAGTGTTGTGATGGGTGTTTCGACGCCGCAGAGGTGATAGGGTCGGTAGATGAGGGCTGTGGTGCCTTTTTTGTTGGGGATGAGTCCTTTGGTGGTGAGGATGTGGCGGGAGTAGGCGTTTTCACAGGCGATGACGATGAAGACGCCGCCGCCGAGGCCGGGTTCGTTTGCTTGGCGCAGGCAGGAGACGCAGTCGATGACGCCGCGGTGGGATAAGATGCCGCCGTCTTCTCGGGGTGCGAGGACTTCGGGTATTTCAACGGTGCGAATTACGGGTGTGTGCAGGGTGTCTGTGTCGGGGATGAGGCCGGTGGCATTGGCGGCGATGGTGAGTTCGGTGACATCGTAACCGGCGATGGCGCCGAGTTCGCCCATGATCTGGCGGCGTTGTGCGATATGAGCCGAGGGGTTTTGGGCGGAGAATATCTGTTCGTCGGGGATCTGGATTTTGCCTTTGGGCCAGACGATGGCGTTGGTTTGCGGGTCGTAAACGCGGTCGGAGTCCAGTGATTTGCCCCCGCAGAGGACTTCGAGGCCCAGGCTGCGCGCCCATTGCACGAGGCCCATGAGCAGGCCGTGCTGGTCGCCGTCAACTGCGGTATAGACGCGTCCGGCTTTGTCTGCGTGGTGTTTGAGGATGGGGCCGACGGTGACGTCGGTTTCTTTGGATACCATGGCGACGTGTTTGCCGTGTCGGATGGCTTCTATGCCGTGTTTTGCGCCTGCACTCGGGACGCCTGTGGATTCTACGATGACGTCGAGGGGCAGGTCCATCATTTGCATGGCGTCGGTGAGGATGACATATTTGCCCTGTTCGATGGCTTGGGCTGCCTGTTGGGTGGTGTCGCAGATGATGGTTTTGTCGGTGTCCAGGCCCGCGTGGTGATATGCATTTTGGGCTGCGTCCGGGTTTGTGTCGCAGACGACGGGTACGTCGAGTTGATCGACGACGCGCGATTGTGTGACGAGGGCTGTGGCGTAGTGTCCGGTGCCGATGACGCCGACGCGTACGGTGCGGTCAATTTGGGCGAAGAGCTGGTGGTAGATCATGGTGGTTTTCCGGGGGTTATGGTATTGCGATGACGCGAGCCGGTGCGCCGTCGGCTTCGGGGATTTTTAAGGGCAGGGCGAAGAAGGATACGCGGTCTGTTGTTAGCATGCCCGTGTTGCAGATGTATTCGATGAGGATGATGCCGTCGCGCAGGAGGATGTCGTGGGTTACAAATTCGGAAAGGGGTGCTCTTTCGCCACTGAGCAATTGGCGAATGGGATAGTCCTGCGGAAAGTCAAATGCGATGGCGCGGATGTTTTGCGTGCGTAGCCACTTTGCTGCAGGGCGCGACATGTAGGGCGCGCGGGTCCAGAATTCGGGGGTTTGATGCGATTCTATTTCGTCCCACCGGGTTTTCATGACGACGATGTCTCCGGATTGTATGTGCTGTCCGGCAGCGCGTATTTGCGCTTCGGTGATCGGCGTTTCCGGCGCGATGCCCGAGAGATCGACGACTGCGGCTTGTCCTACTATTTGGTCGAGTTCGGTGTCGCTGGTGGTGGGTCCTTCCGGGAACATGTGGCGCGGCGCATCGACGTGTGTAAATCCGTGGACGGCCCATCCCATGTGGGTCACTTGCGCCATGTCGCCGGTTTCAAAACTGCTTTTGAGGCTGCGCTCAACGGGCCAGCGGAAGTGGTCGGCAATGGGCATGGTGAGGTCGATGATGGGCATTGTCAGATGTTTCCACGCGTTTCGAGCAGGGAGATGATTTGCAATGCGGCTTCCTGGGGGGTGCTGTCAGTGGTGTGTATGACGAGTTCGGGGTTTTCGGGCGGTTCGTAGGGGTCAGAGATGCCGGTGAAGTTGGGTATTTCACCTGTGCGCGCTTTTTGGTACAGGCCCTTGGGGTCGCGTTCTTCGCATACGTCGAGCGGGGTGTTGATGAATACTTCGATGAAGTTCTGATTTTCCATGAGTTCGCGCACGCCGTCGCGGTCGGTGCGATAGGGGCTTACAAAGCTGGATAGGGTGATGATGCCGGCGTCGGCAAAGAGTTTGCCGACTTCGCCGATGCGGCGGATGTTTTCAGCGCGGTCTTCGGCTGAGAATCCGAGGTTTTTGTTCAGGCCGTGGCGGATGTTGTCGCCGTCGAGTACGTAGGCCAGGTGCCCGCGTTCGATCAGGGCGTGTTCTGCGGTGAATGCGATGGTGCTTTTGCCCGAGCTGGGCAGTCCGGTGAGCCAGATGAGTGCGCCTTTTTGTTCGAGCAGGTGTTCGCGCTGTTTGCGCGCGACATGGCCTTCGTGCCAGACGATGTTGGTGGCTTTGACTTCGGTCAAGAGATTCCTCCTGGTAAAATTAAAATGCGTTTTGGACGCTTTAAGATACCAAATTTTGGGTGTGAGGATGTAAGAATATTTAGATATTGGTTTTTCTCGAATTGTGATATAATTTAACGATTATAAAACGAGGCACGCAATTGGAGGGAATAGCTATGGCTGGTCGAAAGAAAATTGCAGCGGTGATTACGTCGTATTTTCCGCGGTCACATGCCGATGTGATTGTGACGAAGTTTTTGAAGGGGTTTCCAACAGATGACGGGTTGCTTCCGCCAGAGGTGGATGTGGTGTCGATGTATCTGGATCAGGTGCATTTCAGAGATGATATCGGGTGCGCGATTGCAGAGGAATTCGGTGTGCCGATGTACGGGAGTATTAATCAGGCTTTGACTTTGGGCGGTGATGAGCTGGCGGTGGATGGGGTGTTGCTGATTGGCGAGCACGGCGATTATCCCTGGAATGAGAAGGAGCAACACATGTATCCGCGGAAGTATTTTTTTGAGCAGATTTGCGGGGTGTTCGCTTCGTCGGGGCGGTCTGTGCCGGTGTTTAGCGATAAGCATCTTTCGTATAATTGGCACGATGCAAAGTGGATGTGCGATCGCGCGCGGGAGCTGGAGGTGCCGTTTATGGCGGGGTCGTCTCTTCCGCTTGCCTGGCGCAAGCCGTGGCTTGAGTATGCGTTGGATACGGAGATTGAGACGGCGGTGTCGGTGGCTTTTGGTGGGCTTGATTCTTATGGTTTTCACGCGTTGGAGACGCTGCAGTGTATGGTTGAGCGCCGCGCGGGTGGAGAGACGGGGATTGTGGCGGTGCAGTGTCTGGAGGGGGATGATGTCTGGGCGTCGGATGCGTGGGATCGCGATTTGTACGCGGCGGCGGTGGCGCATATTGAGGCGAAGGAGGATGGCGATGTGCGCGAGCATTGCGAGAATCCGGCTGTTTTTTTGATAGAGTATGCAGATGGGTTGACAGCGGCGACGTTTATGTTGAATGGGTACACGCGCGGGTGGGGTTTTGCGGCGCAGCGCGGGGGAGAGGTGGATAATATGCGCGTTTTTTTGCCGGATAATCCGCATGCGCATTTCAGTTATTTGAGTTTGAATATTCAGCAGATGTTTTTGACGGGTAAGCCGCAGTATCCGGTTGAGCGTACGTTGCTGATTTCCGGTGCGCTGGAGGCGTTGATAGATTCGCGGTATGAAGGGTACAGGCGGGTTGAGACGCCGCATCTGGATGTGTCTTATCGTTCTTATGAGGAGATGCCGATTCGGCCCACGAGTCCCGATCCGATAGGCGCGAGTCTGGTGCCGTTTGAGTGATTTTATGTTAGAGTGCGTTAAAAATCCTGAACGCAAGAGGACTTATACGATTGATTTTGAGTCGTCGGAGTTTACGGCGCTGTACGCGGTGACGGGGCAGCCGATTTTTGCCGCGATTTCGATTTCTTATGTGCCGGGAGAGGTGTGTGTAGAGCAGATGTCGCTGAAGCGGTATTTGGGGTCGTTTCGGGATGAGAAGGTGTTTTACGAGGGTGTGGTTAATAAAATTGTGGATGATTTTGTAGCGGCGTGCGATCCGCTGACGTTAGATGTGACGGGTGATTTTACGGTGCGAGGTGGGATTGAGACACGGGTGTCTGTGATGTACGAGCGCGAGGATGAGGGATGAGTTCGATATTAGAGGCGTTTGACAATCCGAATCCGGAGCGGCGTTATACGATTGAGTTTACGTTTCCAGAGTTTACGTCGCTGTGTCCCAAGACGGGGCAACCGGATTTTGCGACGATTGTGATCTGGTATGTTCCAGGTCCGCGATGCGTGGAGTTGCGGTCGCTGAAGCACTATTTCTGGTCGTTCCGAGATCAGGGGATTTATATGGAGCCTGTGACGAATCAGATTTTGAACGATCTGGTGGCGCTGTGCGATCCGGTTGAGATGGAGGTGATCAGCCGTTTCAATATTCGCGGGGGTATAGATCACGAGATTACGGCGTCGTATCAGCGGGAGGATGAGGGGTAGGTAAATTAGAGCAAAGACACAGGCGAAGTATAACAGGGCAATGCTAAAAAACGCCAATAGGACTTGCTTAATTCTAAAAGGTCTGTTATAATTCCATAAGATGGAGTATAGACAACTACACACGAAGAAAGAAACCCATGCAGATTCCGACACCACAAGACAAACTGTCCGAAATGGACGCCCGCCTGGCGCGCGTCGAGGGAATTGCTGAACAAATGAATACGCGCTTGACTGGCCTTGAAACCCGCGTTGACAACGGCTTTTCCAATATAGACACCCGGTTGACCAACATGGACACTCGCAATAACAGCAATTTCAGGTGGCTTATTGGCCTGCTGGTCGTTGTGTTGCTTGCAAATGTCGGTACAGCCGTTTCAATCATTATCTGAAAAGCCCTGAACAGAAAGGGGCTTCTCGAATGCGCCACTACAAATATGAAATTTCTCCCCCCGGTCTCATTATTAAGACCGGGTTTTTTATTTCATCACTTCACTTTATACTTTA
The DNA here is from genome assembly GCA_026705765.1 of Gemmatimonadota bacterium. Classification (NCBI taxonomy): domain Bacteria; kingdom Pseudomonadati; phylum Gemmatimonadota; species Gemmatimonadota bacterium. Next base: position 26,566 of record JAPPAB010000134.1, on the reverse strand, counting down.
TTGCCGATACGTAAGTGCCTATAATTGGATTAGTGCAGTATCAATCGCATAAAAGAGGAGAGTGTCATGTCTGTGCTTACAGAAGACGAGATCCGTTTTTTCAAACGCGAGGGATATCTGGTGAAGAAGGGCGCTCTGGATCCGGAGTTGTGCGCCCGTGCGCGGGAACGCCTGTGGGACGATCCTCCGCCGAGTCTGAAGAAAGACGTTCCGGATTCATGGGTGGGTCCCATTAAGCCGGAAGAGGAATCAATGGATAGCAGCAATTATAAGCGCGGTTATCGCTGGCAATACCGCAAGGTGGGCAGAGAGCCCTGGATGATCGAGTTGTTGGCAAAAAATCCGGTTGTGTGGGGTGCTGCGGAGCAGATGCTGGGCAAGGGGAATTTTCCAGAGCCTACAGGTGTGCGCGGTATTTATTGTACGTTGCCCTATGGCGATGTTCCGCGCCAACCGCGTCATTTACATGTGGATGCCCATGCGTTCAATTTTGCTGTGGTGGGCTATATCGATCATGTGCCCGAAGATGGCGGCGGTTTTACGGTGTGGCCCAGGAGCCATCGCACGTTTTTTTTCGATTACCAGACGCGCTATCTCAGGGAGCCATTGCCCCGGATGGAGAAGCATAGGGAGCAGTTTCAATCTTGTGACGAGAATTCATATCAGACGCATGGCGAACCCGGTGATATTGTTTTTTGGCATCACCGTATCGGGCATATGGCGTCGGCCAATTATTCGCGGCAGATTCGAAAGGCGGTGTTGTACGATTTCAAGCTGAACGATATGCCCCGGCTTCAGGAAGAGCCCCCGGGAGATGATATCTGGGTCGATTGGACAGATGAGGTACGGGATGTGGCGATTGAGGATGGGGAATAACAGGCGGAGGGCTACCGGATGGATGTTCATTTTTGGGCGCTGATATGGGTGGGCGTTGTGGTTATTGTGCTGGGTGTGCTGTTGTATTATGTGATTAAGTCGTATAAATAGGGGATTTGTCCGATGGTAGAAGTGCAGCAATATGCAGTGTGCGATTTTGAATTGTATGCGGATGTGGGTGATGAAAATCCGTTTGCAGTGGAAGTGACGGCAACTTTTACACACGAACTGGGCGAGGTGATTGAAGATTTGCCCGGTTTTTTTGATGGAGATAAGTGGGTTGTCCGTTTTAGTCCGGGTGTAGAAGGTGTTTGGAGGGGGTGTTCTCGGTCTGAGCATTCGGGTCTGGATGGGGCTGAGTGGCATGTGCAGTGTGTGGGGAATGAGAACGCTGATGTGCATGGTCTGGTAGGTATTGATCCGGAGTACCCGCAGCGGTTTGCCTGGTCTGATGGTACGCCGTTTTTATATTTGGGTTTTGAGTGCGATTGGTTGTTTAGCTATCACCAGGCTGATGCGGCGCGGTGTTATCGTCATGTCGATCTGGTTGCGAGTCGGGGGTTCAATTGTTTTGTTGTGAATTTGTATGCGCACACGGGTTTTGGTTCGCGACCGAATGACGATACGCGCCCTATGTTGCCCGAGTATATTTTTGGGCCACCGGAGATGTTTTTGTTCGAGGGCGCGAATGATGCGCCGGATCACGAGCGGATGAATATCGATTTTTTTCGCGATTTTGACCGCTTGATGCGCTATTTGCACGGGAAGGGGATTGTGGTTCATCTGATGCTGCAGGTGCAGAATAAGCAGGTGAATTGGCCGGCGCGCGAGACAGAAGCTGATGATCGGTTCTGGCGCTATGCGGTTGCGCGGTACCAGGCGTTTGGGAATGTGATTTGGGATGTGGGCAAAGAGAGCAAGAATCTGTTTCGCGAGATGGGCGATCACGATTATGTTCTGGATCGCATGGATATTATTCGCGGGGCGGATGCGTATGGGCATTTGCTGACGGTGCACGATGTTGTACTTCGAAACGCGGGTACGCTGTCTGAACCGGATCGCCAGTCGGATTTTGTGACGGATCAGGTGCATTTGTCCGATGCTGCGCGCTATAATCGAGAGGCGATTCGCAGGTTGCGGAATTCGGGTACGCCTTATGTGAATGTGGAATATGGGTATGAGCTTGCCGAGGAACAGTTCAAGACTTATCGCGGGCGTACGACTGCCGAGTGGGATGATATTTTGAAGTGGACGTGGGCGATTTATGCGGCAGGCGCATATCCGTGTTATTATTACGATAATACGTCGTGGGATTTGATTAAGTTTGAGCCGGTGCCAGAGAGCTGGATGAGGTATCGAGAGTTGAGGGATTTTTTGGAGGGGCTGCCATTTAATCAGATGGTTGGGGATAATGAGTATGTGGAGCGCGGTCTTTGTCTGGCGCTGGCGGGAGATGCGTATCTGGTGTATCTACCCGAGGGGGGCGATACGCGTATTGATTTGTCCGATGTGGATGAGGAGACGCCGATAGCGGTGGATTGGATGGCGATTTTGACGGGTGAGCGGAGCAGTGGCGAGATGGAAAAATCGGATTTCTGGGGTGGGTTTAATACCGATTTGGTCAATCCGTTTGAGGATAAGGATCAGCCGTGTGTTGTGGGTTTATGGGTGGGTGGGAAGTGATTTATACAGTAGAAAGTGCCTGTTGGTTTTGAATGAGGATATTCGGATTGGGATTTTTATTGGGTACTGGAAGGCCCTGTTCTTTCAAGAGTTCAACATGTTCTTCCATTCCCCATTTTGCTTTGAACATGCAATCTTCAATAGAATGTCCAATACCTGTAAAACCTTCCAGTTCTGGGGAGTAAAAGCCAAAAAAATCCGGCTCTTCCGTGGCTTCAATGATCAATGAGTAAGGTAGATCAAGCATTGTTGGGGTCCTGTTATTTTAATCAAAATACGGTTTATTTATTCAAGAGTCAATAATCCGATTTGGATCTACCATGAGTATTGAACGTTATTTTTTGGGCTGTCCGATTTGGGGCAATAAAGAGTGGGTGGGCGAGTTGTTTGCGCCCGATGTTGTGCAGAAAGATTTTTTGAAACAATACGCCTCTGTGTTTAATACCGTGGAGGGTAATACCACTTTTTACGGTTTGCCTTCGGAGAAAGCTGCGATGCGCTGGCTGGCTGATACGCCGTCGGGTTTTCGGTTTGCGCTCAAGTTTCCGCGTGCGATTAGCCACGATAAGCGGTTGCGAGATGCCGAGTTGGAGACGGCTGCGTTTGTAGATGTTCTCACGGTGTTACAGGATCGGGTGGGGCCGTCATTTTTGCAGTTGTCGCCCTCTTATGGGCCGCGCGATTTGCCGGTGTTGGACAGGTTTTTGGATGCGTTGCCCGATACATTTTCTTATGCTGTGGAAATTCGGCACCATCTGTTTTTTGCCGAGGCAGAAAATGAGTTGAATGCGATGCTCAAGAGCCATGGGGTAGATCGCGTGGTGTTTGATACGCGAGGGGTGCATAATGCACAGGTAGCAAGTAACAAGCCAAAGGTCCCCGTTCGGTTTCTTGCGACGGGGCGTTTTCCTTTTGTGAGGTTTGTCGGGCATCCCGAGGTTGAGAAAAATTTGCCGCTTCTGGCAGAGTGGGTGCCGGTGGTTGCCAATTGGATACGCGAGGGGCGAACGCCGTTTGTGTTTATGCACGCGCCCGATGATTTTTTCGCGCCGCAGTTGGCGCGCCATTTTCACCAGATGCTGTCTGGAGATATAGATGTTGGCGAGATGCCACCCTGGCCCGCGGAACAGGTTGTAGAGGCGCCTGTGCAGATGGATTTGTTTTAAGAAAAAGCGCGAATAGACGAATAGACGAATAGACGAATGGACGAATAGACGAATAGACGAATAGACGAATGGACGAATAGAAATACATACTGATTTTGGGAGGATGGGCGGGGTTCGTTGATTCGTTGATTCGTTGATTCGTTTTTTCTTCCCCTACCCTGTCGAAAAAAATTGACTTTTGAAAATTTTAGGTTCATTCATATTTATCTTAAGAAATATTCACCTGTTTCAAGAGGAGATGCCTTATGGATGCGCGCGAGCGGTATTTCTGGGATTTGACGGGATACCTCGTCGTGAAGGGCGTGTTGTCAGAAGAGGAGGTTGTGCGGGCGAATGATATTGTGGATCGCTACTGGGACCGGGTTGAGGTCGGCGGTTCAACGGCGAGAGATTCGGTTGCTTTTGCCGGTACGGGGCGTCCTATGTTGCCCGGTATTCTCGAGTTTCCAGAGCCGGATTGCGACCCTTTTCGAGAGATGCTGGCACATCCGGTGCTGGTGAAGTATCTCAATGTGATGTGTGGCACGGGATTTCGGCTGGATCACGGTCCGATGTTTATTGTGAGTAATAAGGGTACGGCAGGCCATACGATGCATGGAAATGGCGAGCCACATCGGCCGTATGTTGCGTATCACCATCAGAATGGCAAGCCGTGGGTGGGTGGTGTGACTGTGGCGTGGCAGTTGCACGATTGCGAGGAGGGTATGGGTGGATTTGCCTGTGTGCCTTCGAGCCATAAGTCGATGTTTCCGATGCCCAAAGGTGTGAGTACAGGAGATGACGATATGGGCTTGATCAAGCAGCCGGTAGTGGAGGCTGGCGATGTTGTCTTTTTTATGGATAGCGCGCAATCACACGGGGCAACGCCGTGGAAGTTGGATTCGACGCGGCGGTCCATTTTGTTCAAATACACAGCGCGTACCTGTGCGCGGAGCGGTCCTTCGCAAGCGGTGTCTCCGCCTGAGATTTATTGGGATCGAGAAATTGTCGAGGATATGACGCCCGAGCAGTTGTCGGTTATGTATGGTCCCTATTCCAATCACAGGGGCCGCGTGCCATCTCTGGAGGTCGGGGAAGATGGGGTCGTGCGGATAGAGGAGTAGCCTAAGAATAGGAGCGTTTTACCATGGGTAATAATCTTTATACAGTGAGCGAAGAGGAGAAGTACTTTTTTGACCTGCGCGGCTATCTGGTCGTGCGGGGTGCTCTGTCTGCGGATGAGGTCAAGATGTGTAATGATGCGATTGATCACTACGGGGATAAGATCAGGACGCGGTCTATTGAAGATGGCGGTCTGGCGCGGGGTTCGTCCGTGCTTACGGGTAAAGAGGGGCGACGCGAGCTTACGGGTATGCTGGGCTGGCCCGAACCGTATCGCGAGCCGTTTCGGAGGTTGCTGGTTCATCCGGTTGTGGTGAGTCGTTTGAATGAGTTTAGCGGCAAGGGTTTTCGTCTGGATCACGGGCCGCTGTTGATTAGCGCGCACAAGGGTGCAGAGGGTCATACACTGCACGGTGGGGGTGAACCGTTTAGCCAGTCGGTGTGGTATCACCAGCAGAATGGGAAGATTTTCTGTCGGGGTATTACTGTGGCGTGGCAGTTGACGGATGTGAATGAGGGCGATGGCGGTTTTGCCTGTGTGCCGGGGAGCCATAAGACAGCTGAGCCGACACCCGCTGAGGTGCGTTCCGTTGAGGACGATATGGGGCTGGTTTATCAACCGGTGATGCAGGCGGGCGATGTGCTCTTTTTTGCGGAGACGATGACGCATGGTACGCTGCCGTGGTGTAGCGATGGGGAGCGGCGTTCTGTGCTTTACAAATACGCTTCTCGCGCAGCGGCTCGCGCTGTGGGTAAGTTTTTTACGCCCGAGGATCGCTATGGGGATTGGGTCAGTGAGTTGACGCCTGAACAACAAGCTGTTTTGTACGGTCCCGGGGTTCACCACGGGGGGCAGTTGCCTCTGCTGGAGTCCGATGGCGAGACGACGCGGGTGGTGTCGTGAGAAGGAGCAAATAATGAATGCCAAAGAGCGGTACTACTGGGATGTGACGGGGCATCTGGTGGTGCGCGATGTTCTGTCACGAGAAGCGTTGGATGCGGTGAACAATGTGCTGGATTATGTTATTGGCACTGGTATTGTTCACCAGAGTGAGGATAATCACGGGGCAGCGGATTCTGCGTTTTTGCGGGGGACGGGTTCGCGCTGGGCACACGGGGCGAATTTGCTGGAGTTGCCCCGGCCGTATTGCGATCCCGTTCGCAATTTGCTGGCTCATCCGGTTATTGTGAAGTATTTGAATGTGATGTGTGGGAGGGGTTTCAGGCTGGATCACGGTCCCCAGTTTAATAATGCGGTGAAGGGTACGGCGGGTCTGGTTTTGCACGGCGCAGGGGAGCCGCATCGGGAGTATGTGGCTTATCACCACCAGAATGGCGAGATGTATTGCGGCGGGGTTACTGTGACGTGGAATTTGACGGATTGTCCAGAGGGCAAGGGGGGGTTTGCTGCGGTGCCCGGGTCACATAAGTCGAAGTTTCGGATGCCGATTGGGGTTCGCAATTGCGATGAGGATATGGGGACGGTTGCCAATCCGGGGATTCGAGCCGGAGATGTGCTGTTTTTTATGGATGGCGCGCAAACGCACGGGACGCATCCATGGCAAAATGATCACGACCGCCGGTCTATTCTTTTTAAGTACGCTGCCCGCACGGCTACGCGGCAGGGTCCGTCGAATGCGGTTTGTCATCCCGAAGTTTTTTGGGATGGCGAGATTGTTGATGGGATGTCGATGGAGGAGCGTGCGGTGATGTACGGTCCTTGTTCTGCGCCGCCAAACGATGAGATGTTTCTAATGGTTGAAGAGGATGGTGCGGTTCGGCTGGAGAATACGCGGGGGCAACAGGCTGCGGATTAATGTTGTTGTGTAGGGGTAAAAGACCGTTCGCCCATTGTTGTAGGGGCAACCCTTGTGGTTGCCCTTTTTTTATTCCGCATATTGATTGGCGAAGATGATAAAGTCGGTGAAGTTGATGTGTCCATCTCCGTTGAGGTCAAAGTGTCGCTGATAGCTGGTGTCGCCCCGGTTCAGGCCAAAGTTCTGGATGAATAGGAGAAAGTCGGCGAAGTCCCGTTGTCCATTGCCATTGAAGTCTATGCTTATTTCGCCGCCCCTGCCAACGGTGAGGGCGATGTTTTCGTCGCCTGGTCGGTAGGGTATGTATTCCATGACCGCCAGGAGCATTTCATCGGTGGTTTTGTCGCCCCATGTCAAGGTGCGGGGGGGATAATTGGGGTTGAGTGGGTTGTTTGTGGTGTTGTCGTAGGTGGCAATGGCGTGGATTTGGGATCCCGCAGCTATTTTTTGATATTGGGTGAAGGTGTAATTGCCCTGCCAGTTAAAATCCCAGTCTTGAATACGGATGAGGTTGGTGCGGTTGCCCTGTGGGTCCGTGGCATAGATTTCCCAGGATTTGCCCAATAAGTGCATGTGGGGGTAGATGGACAGGAGGCTGATGTCCCGATTGATGAAGAGTGTTGTGTGAAATGTTATGATCTGGTCTTTCGGGATGACAAAGAGTTTGTCGATTTTGATTTTTTCTACGGGGGTGCCGCCGTGTCGTTCTTCTCCGATCAGGACCCTGAATATTCTGCTCAGTGTTTTACCGTCCGTGGTGAGCGGTGCAAAGCTGATAAAGCCGACTTCTCGTTCGATGGGTTCTTTTTTGAAGAATATGTTGACGCTGGATTGATCGGATTCAGCAAGGGGCCAGGGTGCGTAGTGTACCTGGATCAGTAAGTCGGAGTTTTTGGGCAGTATGTGTCCAACGCCTTTGGGATATATCGGGGGTTTTGCGCCGGGTGTATATCCGGGGAGGACGACAGCGGTTGGCGCGCCGAATGCACCAAAGGATTCGTATCCGTATTCTTCCGGGGTTTCGAGGTCTCTTTGGCGGGCAGTGCCCGTGATGTCGGCGCCGATGAGGGCGTGGTGGACGATTCTGCTGTTGCCGGGGCGAAATTCAACGGCTTCAATTTCCCGGTCTTCTGTGAGGTGGGTTGGGATGACGAAGACCTGGTACTGGTCCTCGTTGTCGCCGCGGATTGTGAAGGGTTCTGCCATGGTGAGTACGAGGTCTGGGGTGCCGAGTACAGAGCCTGTTGGAAATTCCGGCATGGGGGCTTCAAGGGCGATGTCGCCCTGGGGAAAGCCGGCGTTGACCCAGTTTGAGATGGTGTTGATTTCCGTTTTGGTGAGGGTTCTCGCGCCGATGTGCTGGCTGTAGTTGTAATCGGGTTTCCAGGGGGGCATGTACTGGGTTTCTGTGACGTATTTGATCATGTCTGCATATGCCGCGATTTCGCTGTAATTTGTGAGGGGCATAGGCCCTATTTCACCGTTGCGATGACACGATGTGCAGTTGTTGTATATGATGGACGAGACGTGTTCGCTAAAGGTGGGGGTTTTCGCGTGTGGCGAGGCAACGGCGAGGAGGATCGCGAGTATGGAGAGGGTTATCGGGCGCATGGCTTTATTCCTTTGTATTTTGCCATGAGGTTATGATGCAGCCAATGGCCTGGGTTTGGCGAAATGCCGGGGGTTTTTCGTTCTTTAGAGAATTCAGTACATCTGCGAGGTCGTGGGCGGTGATGATGCGGCGTCTTTTGCCCAGGCTCGCAAAGGTGTTGTCAATGCGGCCCCGATAGATGGCGGTGTGCGATGTGTCGGCGACGACGACTTCTGGCGTGATCGTTGCCCCCAGGCGGTTTACCCAGGTGTGGGTGGTGTCTCCGATGCAGGTGAATGGCAAGGCGTATTTTTCTTTGAACGCGGCAATTGTGGCTGGGGTGGAGAGTCGATTGGGGAATACGCCGATGAATTCGAGTTTTTCAGAGGCGTATTCTGTGTGCAATTCTTTGAGTGTTAAGGTGTAATGCCGCGAGACCGGACAGGTTTCTCCCATAAAGATATAGATTTTATACGATGCACACAACCCCGTTCCGGATGAAAGGAGGAGGGCGATGGTGATGGTTGTGATGTTGTAACGCCAGTTCATGTGTTTAGTCCAGTAATTTGCCTCCGCCAAACATGGTGGCGATGTCGCGCTGGATGTCCGCCGGGGTGAGGGGCCAGCCCGCGTTGCGAAGCGATTCGTATTTGTCGATGAAGACGGGGGCTATGACGCCGATGGAGTGGGTCCATTTGTAGAGGAGCTGGTCCAGGATGCGGGCGTCGGAGTGCTGGGGTACAAAGCTGGTGCCGAGGAGTTCGAGGCGTTCGGCTGTGATTTCCCGGATGATGCTGGGGTTGTTCAAGAACCACCAGCAGCCAAAGGGGTGTACGTTGGGGAATTTTCGGCCCGTGACGCAGAGTTCGTGCTGGTTTTCGCGCGAGAGGAGGGTGATGAGGAAGTTGACGTCGGGCCAGTCGCGCGCGATGCGTTCGAGGTTGGCGATGTCCCATTTGCCCAGGCTGTCGCCGCCGTCTTTGAGGATGGGGTTGACTTGCCGGGTGACGCCGATCATCATTGCCGAGGGGATCTGGAGTTCCCGGGCTGTGGGATATACGACGTTGCCCATCATTTGGGAGATGCTGTCTTCAGAGGGGTAGGCAAAGTCCGGGGGGAGCGATATGGCCATGTATCGGGCGTTCATTTTTTGTGCCCAGTCGGTGAGGTAGCGGCGCAGTTCCGCAAAGGTTTTGTCGGATAGGCTTTCTTCTACGTCGTATCCCAGGGCGCGGAGTTTGTCGGCGGGGGCGGGCCAGTTCATGAGCGCGCTGTCCAGGCGCAGGACAGCCCTGAAGCGCGGGTCGATTTCCACACCCTGTTGCCACATGGGTCCTTCGGTGTCGTCGAGGGGATCGTTGGTCATATAGACGCAGGCGATACCGGCGCTTTCAAAGACCATGTCGGTGTATTCTTCAGGTGTTTTTGATTTGTGGAATGCGCGAAATTCGGACAGGTCTTTTGCGCGGGGGTTCAGTCCCAGGCGGTTCATGACGGTGACGACGCCGAGTTGGGCTTCAGAGATTGGGGAGCTGTTGCCGACGAAGAGTTGTTGCCAGATGATGTCGGCCTGTTCGGCGGCGGGCATGTTGTTGAATGTGTCAACTGCGATGCCTTCGGGCAACATGCGCGAGCATTCGGCTTTGAGGTAGTGATAGGTGAGGAGTTCGTCGGGTCCGGCCAGGTAGAGTTCGCCCATGGAGGCGGGGTAGAGGTGGGTGTGTATATCGACGATGGCGTGGTTTTGAAATGCGTTGTGTACGGCTTCTGCGATTGAAAAATCGGACATCATAGTTCTCCCTTATATTTTTAAATAAAAGCCTTCAACTAATTCTAAAAATTCGCGCCAGCTTTTGATTTCGACGTGGGGGTCGGGTCCATCGAGTGGGGCGTCCAACCGGTTGTACCAGATGGCGCCCATGCCGGCGTTGTGCGCGGCTGCGATGTCGTATTGGGGCGAGTTGCCCACGTACCATAAGTCGGCGGGTTTGAAGCCGAGTTTGGCGGCGGCGGTTTCCAGGAGGAGGGGATGGGGTTTGCGTACCCAGTAGTCGGCGCTGGACATGAGGAAGCGGAAGTAGTCCGCGATTCCCTGTTGTTCGATTTCCCATATCAATGTGTTGCCGCAAAATGCGGCGTTGCTGACGATGCCCATGGGGATGTTTTTGTTTCGCAATATTTCGAGGACGTATTCTACGCCCGGTTCGGGCTGCCACGATGTTGCCGCACGCCAGAATACGCGTTCGACTTCTTCAGGGGTGCGGTCAAAGGTGATGTGCAGGGCTTCATAGACGTGGCGCTGGATGATGTGGGGATGAAATTCTACCTGTGCTTTTTCCCTGCGGGGTATGAGGTCGCGGTTGAGTCTTTTTATGTGGTTGTCAATGTCTTCGACTGTGTAACCCAATGGGTTGTCGGCGATGTTAAGTGTGGCCGCATGCCCGGCTTCTGGATCGAATTTGAGGTATGTCAAGAGGGTGTCGCCCAGGTCAAATAAGATGCCGAGGGGTTTTTGCAAGGTGAGCCGTTCTTCGAGCAGGGGTTGTGGTTCTTCTTCCTCGATGAGCGGTTCTTCCTCGATTTCTTCACCGCGTGTGGTTTCAGGTGTGCGTTCACGCATGTTTTTTGGGTTTTGTCGTTCCATGGTTGAATGTCCATTTCGCTGTGTTTCCAAATTATATAATGAGAAGGGAAATGAGGCAAGTGAAAGAAATTGTAGTAAAAAATGCTATGGCTTTTCATAGCTCAAAAGTTTATCATAACTTGCGATATGAATAGACTATGTTGACAAGGAGCGTGACAATGGTTCCAGATCTCGATGTTTATTTGTTTGACCTGCGCGGGTACTTGCATTTGGAGGGGGCGCTGACGGCTGATGAGGTTCAGGTGTTGAACGGTTGTTTGGATGAGATTCCCGCGCTGAAGCCGGGGGAGTGGTACGGGTATATTAATGGACATTCGTATGGCGATGTGACGTCGGGGATCAATTATCAGCAGATTTACGAGGCGGGCGAGCCGTTTGAGAAGCTGATTGATCATCCGTCGTGGTTTGAACATGTGAAGCTTTTTATCGGTGCAGAGGGGTCGTTTGATCACCATCACGGTCCGATGTTTATCGATGAGTGTTTTGCCAATTTTCGGGAGCCGGGCGAGGCGATTGGGTTGCATTCGGGCGGGTTTCCGCCGATTGCGAGGAATCAGTTCCGATATCACGGGGGGCGGTTTATGTGCGGGCAGGTGAATGTGCTGATGGCGCTGACGGATATCGGTCCGGGCGATGGGGGGACGATGTTGATTCCGGGGAGTCACAAGGCGAATTTCAGGCATCCGTTTTACGATAAGCAGAGGATGGGAGAGGACAGGTCTGTGGAGGGTACGGTGGGCGCGATTGAGGTGTTTATGAAGGCGGGCGATGCGCTCGTTTTTGTGGATGGGATTTCACACGGGTCTGCGAAGCGGGTGAATGCGGGGACGCGGCGCGTTGTGGTGTATCGATACGGGCCTTCGTGGGGGAATTTTAGGCACGGGTACCAGCCGTCGCCAGAGTTGCTGGAACGCCTCACACCCCAACGCCGCCGTATTGTGCAACCGCAGGTACCGCTCCCACGAGAACCGCAGGTGAGAGATAAGGGTGAGCTGCAGGATAGGTAGGTCAGCACGTCACGCCGAGTTCATCGCCGCCGAAGATGGCGAGGCGTTCTTTTGCGGTCATTTCCTCGGTGCTTTTGGGGCGGTAGTGGTATTGAAGTGCCCTGCGGCGGTGAGCGGATTGGTTGGTTGGGCTGCCGTGATGGGTCATGCCGTGCCAGAAGAGGCATCCGCCGGGGTCGAGGGGGACGGTGACGTTTCTGGGGACGGCGACGTCGGTGTCGCATATTTGCCAGTCGCGCCGCCTGAAATGCGGGATGGGTCCTTCGCGGTGGGAGCCGGGGATGATGTGCAAGCATCCGTTTTCTTCTGTGGCGTTGTCAATGGCGATCCATACGCCGACGACGGTGGTGCCGACGGGGTAGTTGAAGTACGCGCAGTCCTGATGCCAGGGTTTTTCGCGGCCGATGTGCGGGGGTTTGATCAGTCCCATGTCCTGAAAGAGTACGGGGGTGTCGTCCATCATGCGGGAGAGGACGGAGAGGATGTTGGGGTCGTGGGCGAGGTCGTTGAGCCGGGTGTCGTGATCGACGAATTTCCAGATTTTGCGCACGCTGTCGCGGCGCGCTTCGTCTGTGAGTTCGGAAAAGTGTCCGCGTTTGGCGGCTTCGGCCATTACGCCTTTGAAGTCCTGGCTCTTGCCGTCGATGAGGTCCCACATGGCCTGGCCCGCGGATTCGATTTGTTGTGGCGTGAATGCCCGTTGAATGGCGAGGTATCCCTGTTCGTGGAATCGGGCGATTTGACGGTCGTCGATGTCGGCGAGGGTGTCGAGATAGTCTGCCCGTCTGGTGGTTTCGTAGAGGGATGGTTCATGCATCGCGATGGGTGTTTCGGCGGTTGCCATGGGAGGCTCCTGTGAAGTGTGACTTTCAGGGGTTGTCAATTGCCATAAGCCTGAACAAAAATAAGGAAATCTTCAAGGTCGATAAAACCATTTCTGTCTAAATCGGCTGTTGCATTAAATGTGGAATCGCCAATTTTTTTCCGAAATTCTGATATTTATGGCTAATGTCCCCTGTTCTGAAGTGCTTCGACAAATCCATCGTAAGCCGGTTTGGGCTGGAGGTGATCATCGAATAAGAGCGGCCATTCGGGACGGCCCTGACTTCGGCCAGCCTGTATGAGCCAGGTGTCCGGGTCCGCTATTCCCCATATCGTGATGCCAAACCGCTGTGCTTCCGGTACCTGGTGGAAAGCTGTCACGATTTCTATGACGCGCTTTTTTTGCAATTCGAGCCGCGCCTGGGTCGGTTCGGACAGGTCACCGTCGGGATTGATGCGGATGTCCAGTTCGGAGATGTGTAGTTTGAGTCCCCGTCGTATGATCTCGTCAATGGTTTCTCGTATTGCCGAGATGTCTGGAGAGTTGTAGGAAATATGCATTTGCAAACCGACCCCGTCTATGGGAATGCCGCGTGTCTGGAAATCATCCAGCATGTTGAGCATGCCAGCGCGCTTGGCGCGGGCCCAGGGCTGCGATGTGCCGTAATCGTTGTAAAATAGCAATACATCGGGGTCTGCTTCACGGGCATACTGAAACATGCGGGCGATGTAGTCATTCCCCATGCGCTGGCTGAACAAGTTGTCGCGCACCTTTCCTCTACCGTCAATGCCTTCGTTGACCACGTCCCAACTGACGACCCGCCCGCGATACCGCTGTACCACTGTTGTGATATATTCCTTTATGGCCGCTTCAAAGGCCGCATTGTCTCCCGAGAAGTTTTCCAGCCAGGCAGGCACGGTATTGTGCCATAGCAACGTATGCCCATGGACCTGCATGTTGTTGGCTTCCGCAAAATCTACGAGCGCGTCTGCTCTGCGCCAGTCATAGGTGCCGGGTCCCGTTGATATGGGCTTCGGCTTCATTTCCCATCCGCCGGTTATGCTGCTGAACGTCCTTTTGACGATAGACACCCGGGCATCATCGGTCAAATACTTTGTCTGGAGGGATACCCCCACCGGATAATCGGCCAGATCTTTCAGTTCAACAGATTGACCGAAGGCCGCGACAAATGCGAGAAAGTCCTGGAAATTAACGGTGTTGTCGCCATTAAAATCCATTTTGCTATCAAAACCTTCCTCTGATGAAGTCTTTCCGAAGGCCACGGCAAATGCGAGAAAGTCCTGGAAATCAATCTGCCGATTGCCATCAAAATCTGCGCGTGCCAGGTCGGTTTGTGCATGGGCAAGACTGGTCAGAATAGGTGTTATTCCCAGTGCGATACATAAAAGGATTTTTGTGTGTTTTTGCACGATGCCAGATAAGTAGTGGGTGAGCATTTCTCTATCGCTAAGTTTGTCTTGCCAGTCCATCGGGTTCTGGCTACTTTTGGTATCGCATTTTACACATCTTTCCACCATGTGTCAATAATATCGGAGTGCATTATGTCTAAAGCTCAACCCCTACCACTTCCTCAGGATTTTAATCCCGAGACTTTTATGCTGGCTCGCTGGGAAGAGGGGAAGACGTATCACGCGCCGCGTCAGGCGGCTGAGTTTGCCAATGATCTTCTGGCGAATGGTGCGCGCGAGGATGTCGATTTGGCTGAAAAGGTTCTCGATGCGATGCTGGCGTGTCAGGAGACCCGTGAGGGCGATCCTCATTTGGGGAATTTTCTCTGGGAGCGCGAGGACGAGGTGGTGGAAGATTTGAATGCGGTCCAGTTTTGTCTTTTTCAGCTTATTCCACTGATGATTAACTATGGGGATGTGCTTTCTGCGGATTTGCAAGACCGCGTCCGGCAGAGTATTCGCCTGGGGCTGGAAGAGGTTCGCCGGATTGATGTTCATTTTCGCTATACGAATATTGTGGTTAAGGATATTACCAATACGTGTTTGGGCGGGGAGTTGCTTGGGGATGAGGCGTTCAAGAGTCGGGGGTATAAGAAGTTCCGGGCGTGGATGGATTTTACGACCCGAAATGGCTGTGCGTACGAGTTTAATAGTCCCGGTTACGCGAATGTGGCGATGCGCGTTTTGCACAGGCTGGGCGAATTGGTGCAGCACAAGCCCACGCGCATTGGCGCCAGGGCGATGTGCGCGCGTATTGGTCTTTCCGCAGCCCTGCATATTCATCGGCCTACGGGGCGCTGGGCAGGTCCTTTTAGCCGGGCGTACCGGCACGCGCTTTTTTGCCAGTCGCCGCCGGAGATTGGTGATTTTCGCGCGTATATTGAGGCGGGTATTCTTCCCGATTGGCTGTCCGATGCGGTTGATTATCGGCCGGAGACGTTTTTTCTCTCGGAGACGGCTGATTCGGAAAATGGCGTAGGGATTTCCACGTATCACAGTTCTTCGTTTGCGCTGGGGGTTTCTTCTCAGGAGCTTCGCAGTCAGACGAATCGCTTTATTACGGGGCAGTCGAGTGTTTTTGTCGCGCATCACAAGACGGGTACGGAGCAAACGGGTGTTATTTATTCCCGGTATGTGCTGGATGATCACTGGCTCGGGTCTTTTCGGTCAACGCCCGCGCGGTCCAATGATCAGATTCTTTTTGAGGAGGGGCAGTGTCACAATGTCCAGGATGGTTCTCGGGCGATTGTGCTCTATTCGCCGAAGGATCTGGGGGCGATGGCGCCGCGGAGCAGTGCCAAAGCCGTTGTGTGCTGGCACGATCGCGGGTTGGTGGATGAGATTTGGGTCAATGATGAGAAGGTGGAGAGTTTGCCGTTCGATGTCCCGGATGGTGCTACGGTTGGTGTTGCGATCGGTCCGGTTTTTTCCGCGATTCGTCCGCTTGCGCGTACGGATTTGGGGCGGAATGCGCCTCTTCGTCTGGTGGAATATGGCACACATCTTTTTTTTGAGCTGTATAATTATCTGGGTCCGTCCAAGACGTTCTGGGAGCAGGGGCATCCGGGTTCTTTTTTTCAGGGTAAGCCCCGGTGCGGTTTTTATGCGGAGATGGCTGAGCGTTCGGATTATGCGGATGTGCAGTCTTTTGTGCGGGCGGTTGCTGGTGGTGTTCTGAAGGATGATGCTGCGCCTCCTGTGACTTATGATGCGGGGAAGACGCGGCCGTGGTCTGTGGAATATACCCGGGATGGGGAGCGTCTCGGTATTGAGATTGATTTGCTGGCGTGGGTTCTCAGGAGACGCTGGACGCAGGAGGGTATTCTGGGCTGGTCCCCGCTTGAGTCGCCACTCGCCCGTCAGAGCAGTGCGGGCAAGGTTTCGGTTGGAGACGCTACGCTGATCTGCGGAAGTCAGCCCGCATGGCTTTTTGCATGTTCGGAGACCGAGTGCTATGTGGCGGCTTTTTACGGGGTGGAGTCTGAACCGCTGACGCTTACGGTGCCCGAGGGGGAGGTGCATGTTGAGGCTATGGGGACGGGTACTGTTGTCTGGGATAAGGGGGATGTTACCGTCGAAGCTGTCCAGTGCGCGGGTGTCGAGATCGCGGGTGGGCATCTGGTTTCTCGTGTTACAGCGGAGGAGGGCGCGTGAAGATTTTACTGACGGGTTTTGAACCCTGGGCAGAGTGGTCGTCCAATCCATCGGGTGCTGTGGCTGAGTCTCTGGATGGGGCTTCGATTGGTGAATGCGAGGTTGTTTCGGCTGTGTTGCCGGTTGTTCACGGGGCGGATATTGATCGGGTTGCCCAGTTGATAGTAGAACACGAGCCAGTGGCGGTGGTGTGTTTGGGGTTGCACGGTTCTGCTTCTGCGCTGCATGTCGAGCGCGTTGGGATTAATTTGAAGGTGATAGATGGGGTCGATTATCCCATTGTTGAGGGGGGGCCGGATGCCTATTTTTCCACGTTGCCGACCCGGGCTATGGTTGAGCGGATGGTGGATGCCAAAGTGCCGGCGAGGCTGACGTATTCGGCGGGTACGTTTTTGTGCAATCACATTATGTATTCTGTGTTGCATCTGGTCGCTGAGGATGATTTGCCCGCGGGTTTTATTCATGTGCCGCCTACGCCAGAGCTTGTTGCGGAACTGGGCAGGTCGCAGCCGAGTATGGCGTTGGAGACGATTCGGACAGGTGTGGTTGCCGGGGTTACGGCTGTGGTGGAAAATATAAAGGTCAGGAGGGTGTGATGGCAAAGATCAGGATGGGGGTTGTTGGTTGCGGGGCGATTGCACAGGTGCAGCATATGCCGAATTTGGGGATTTTGCACGCGCTTTATGAGGTGACGTGGGTGTGCGATATTTCGCCGGGGTTGGCGCGGTGGCTGGCAGAGGTTTTTGGCGTGCCGAATTATACGACGGATCCGCACGAGTTGTTACAGGCGCGGGATGTGGATGCGGTGATTTTGTGTCATGCGGATCCGAAGACGGAATTGGCGGTGGCGGCTTTTGCGGCGGGTAAGCATGTGTTTATTGAGAAGCCGATGTGCTATTCGCTGGAGGAAGTGGATGCGATATGTGCCGCGAGGGAGCGGGCGGGTACAGTGGGGCAGGTGGGCTATATGAAGGTCTATGATCCGGCGTATGAGTTGGCACGGGAGGAGGTGGGGGATGCGGGCGATGTGCGTTTTGTGCAGGTGAATCATTTGCATCCGAATAATAATTTGCATTTGAAGCAGTTTGAGTTGACTTATTTTGACGATTTGCCACCCGAGGCGGCAGTCGAGAGAAACAAAGCACGGCAGGCGGCTTTGAGGCAGGCGGTGGGCGATGTGTCGGATGATGCTGCGCGGGCGTTTTTTACGCTGTCGGGGAGTATGATTCACGATTTGTACGGTTTGCGTCTGATGCTGGGGAATCCGACGCGCGTGGTGAGTACCGAGGTGTGGCAGGGTGGCCGGGCGATGACGACGATTTTGGAATATGCATCGGGGGCGCGGTGTGTGGCTACGTGGATCGATTTGCCCGATTTGTGGCATTTTAAGGAGACGCTCGAGGTTCACAAGGACGATAAGCGCGTTATTCTGTCGTATCCCACGGGTTTTGCACGGGGGATTTTGTCAACGCTGGATGTGCTGGAGATTCACGCCAATGGGTCTCACGGTACGCGCAGTCCCGAGATTGATTGGGAGAGTCCGTTTGTGAGAGAGCTTCGGCATTTTTACGCGTGTATTAAAGATGGCGAGCCGTGCCGCACACCCGTGGAGGATGCGCGGTATGATATTGCGTTGATTATCGATATTACACGGGGGTATTTGGATGGGGGTGTGAAGAAATAAAACACGCCTCGTCGCTTCAGCGCAGGGCGTGCTTCAAAAGTGGCATTTTTCCCATAGCGAAATGAGAGACGACGACAATACCCGCAAATAGCCAGACTCTTGCGTGGTTGCCAATTCGCCCGCTTTGATCGCGCGATAGATTGCAGATCTGGAGCATCCGATCCTGGATGAGAGGATAGAAACAGACCAGGATTTGAGCTTGGAAATGTTTTCGATTTCCGCTGGCGTAATCCGCGCAATAAATGATCTTCCTAAAACCATAACTTCCTCCTTAATTTCTACTTCAGGATTTTCTTTTTTCGATGGTGCAATACTGTCCGGCTTGTTCCCTCTCGGCACGCACTGGCAAGCATGCGCCCAATGTGCCCGTAAAAACCACTTTGTTTTCATATATGACCACCCATCCGTCAGCGGACTCGATTTCTGTCTGTTTTATAGTCGTTGGTTTTTTTTTCACGGGGACAGTGGCGGCAAAACGGTCAACCTCGTCTGGATTAAACCGATACTCTTCCTCTTTGTATCGCCCCGGTTTTCGTGTGTAGGCGATGCGACCATCCTTCACGGCCCCATACAGCAAGTGTATTTTGACTCCAGCGCGCTCGGCAGCCTCGCGTGTGGTGAGTAGGTGGCCCTTGTTTTTTCCTGGTTCATTTTTTTGGCGGCAGGGCTTTTCTTCATTCTCATTATGCCCTGCCGCCGCCCCGTGCGGTAATCTCTCCCCTGCAGAGTCCGCAAAGGGATGTGGGGTGAGGTTGCATGGCTCTTCTGTCTGGATACGCCCATAGATTGTCCCTATTTTCTGGTTCAGTGTGTGGCGCATAGTGGTCGATAGCTGCTGCCAGTCCTCTGAGGCCAGGATAGCGTCGTTTTCCGGGTTTTCATACATCTCCCCAACCGCCTCTGTGAGAACTGAGAGTGATTCGGTGGCGCGGAGAAAGACACGGTTGATCTTCGCCAGAGGCGCGGGATGATCGACAGCTTGTGGGGCTTTTTGTTCGCGTGCGGTTTTGGCACTGAATTGCCTGTCTTTTTTTTGGGGGAGATCCTCTTTGGGTTGCTCGTTTTTAGCGCGTTCCTTGCGGTATTTCTCCCGGAGGCTACCTATGGGCGTATCTTTTATCTCGTCTATCGGTCGCCCCAAAAAATGCCCGGTCTCCATCGCTTCATCTACATCCTGTTCGGTGGTATTGGATACAGCTATGAGCATCTTTGTCTTTGACTTGCCTGCGATCCGGCGCAGGAACGCAAGGGCATGTGGCGATTTGGATTCGATGACCCACCGGGCGATTTGCATGCATTCTTGTGCTCGTCGTTTTGGGAATTTCATTTCATTTTTAAGCCATTGGATAAATGCTCCGTGAGGCAGTTCTTTTTTTACCCAAAGCAGTTCTTTTCCGATCTTGAAGATCGCCACATCTATCGTGTCGATGTGGCGCCGGATGCGGCGCGTACTCCGCTCGAGAGAAAATGGCTTCCCGTCTGTGTAGGGTGTGATATCGAACTGTTCGATCTCCGTCGCCTGAGTATCTCTCACAGGTTCAAGCGATCCGTTTTGCATTTTTCCTCCTGTAGGGGATAGATACGCCATCGGCGAGTAACCATCGGCGACCATTGATCACACACTTCACTATGCCTGCGGATTCAAGGGTGATGAGTGCGCGATAGGATTGGTCATGAGTAATGCCAGCGCACTGCGCGATGTCGCGTGTACCGAGCGGGTGATGCTTGTTGCGCTGGAGGGCGCGAATCACAGCAACGGCGTTGAGGATAGAACTATTAAGGTATAGAGATTTAGGCATTTAAGGTACCTTTTGGAGATGGAAAATCATTTGACTATTTGCGAGTTTGGGTATATTTATATTACACCACATGTCTATATGTGTGTTGTTATAGACGGGTGGGGGGTCGTTGGGGAACGGTTAGCCCTCACCCGTTGTTTTGTCTGTTAATTTTCCAAATGAAAATAAAAACAAACGACTAATCTGGCAATAATTTTCAAAAAGTGAATTATTTGGTGCATGGAAAATCACGGGTCAAATATTCGCAAGATTCGCAATCGGCGGGGCATTAAATCGTACCAGTTGGCCGAGAAATTGGGCTGGTCTCGTACAAAAATGAGCTTGATTGAGTCGGGAGAGCGCCGGTTGTATTTTTTGGATGCAGAACGCATTGCAGAAGCACTGGGCGTCTCAATCAGGGAATTGTCCAGTGGCGTGATGATCTGTGATATGACCTTTGGCGGGAGGATCAGGCAGTTGCGGATTGATAGGGGGTGGTCACAGGATGATGTGGCTGACCGCCTCAGTATCCTGAGTATTCAGCTATCGAAATGGGAACAAGACGAAACAGAACCGTCTGCCACAAATATAGTGCGATTGGCGAGAATATTTGGGGTTTCGGTTTCATTTCTTTTGGATGGTGTAGATGATAGAGCGGCAGAGGATGGCACAGACGCGGATGGCACAGAAGATGACCAGAACTTAGATTTTAACGCCGAAATATATGCACTCGCCGCAGAGCTGCTCGAAGCCGATAGAAAGCATCCGGGCATGAAAGAGGGCTTTCTTCTGCTTTTGCGAGAAGGGCTTTTAGATACACCCGAAGATCGCGAGGATTTGCTGTCTCTCGTTGATATATTTCAGCGTCGAGCTCGGAGGCGATAACCTCCTTTTGGGGGGTGTTTTTCATATGTCTTCTATGTAATTTAATAGTGGGAGAAGAAGTGGTAACTGAAAGAATATAAACTTGTTAGAGCGAATGGCAATAATTTTTTTAAAAAATTAGACATACGTTTGTATCAGATTAAGTTATAATGTCTCAAAAGTCAATAAGTCCTGCAACCGGTTTCAGAATCTCACCTGACGGTTAATTTTTTTATAAGCGCGAACTTCGCGCTTTTCAGAGACGTTGGCGACATACCCGAAGGCCTGGATACTCATTATCTAATAACGATTTTCTCTAAAAATAAGACTGGATGCACAAGCATTCAGTCTTATTTTTTTTCCCAAAATCTGCCACATAACGCAACACGCCTAAAATTACAAAAACACATTTTGTGAGCGTTAAGCATCGCCTGGCGCTCTTTCTTTTTTGGGAAAAACTGTCACGCCAAATTTGTTTCACTCCTCTATATCCCTCTATATTTGCCCCGCATCACGCACCCTCACGACACAAATATAATCGGAAGGCTATCGGGATATGATCGCGTTCATCTATAAAACCATCTCAAAGGGGTTGTAAATGCTCCATTCACTGATGTTTTTATGTCGCCACTGGCCCAGGTCGGGCTTTGGGTTCCTGTTGGGCGTGAGCGGCAGCCTTGGGATACACGTTTATTTTTTTGATTACAATGTCGTTGAAGAGATTGACCAGGATCAGTTTTTGGCATTTACAGACCAGGTTATTGCATTCGAAGGTGGCTGGAAACGGGGAGATGATGCGTCGTATGCCGGGGTGGATTCATTGTCGCACCCGAATAGCCCACTGTGGGGTTATGATCTGTCATCATCCCCATCAGACGCAATAAAACGAGAGGTCTATCGCATCTATATGCAGGACTACTACCAACGCATGCGCATCCACGATTTGCCGCAGGCGATTGGATTTTTGATTTATGACTTCGGCGTTCATTCTGGCGTATATACCAGCGTAAAGGCAGCTCAGCAAATCGCGTTCACAAACCCACATGAAATCGACGGCTACATGGGCGCACATACTGTCCGGGCGCTTCAAAAAGCTGGTAATGGGCTCAGTCTGAGTCTCACTTTCCAGCGCCTGGCGCACTACGCGAACATCATTGCGAAAAATCCTGCAAAAGAAGCAAAATACGCATTGGGATGGACGCATCGCGCAAAGCGCGCATTTATCTACGCCAAAACCCTACAACACACAGGAGATTAGATATGTCGTTTATGGATTTTTGGAAACCGGCGAGGTCGGGCTGTGAAATTTTCTGATTTCATTTTGGGGCTGATCCAGGGATGCTCTTGTGCCTCGATAGAGGCGCGCAAATTTGCCCGAGACCATCTGTACAGTCACACAGAACAAGACGGTGATGTTCATAAACTGCGTGAAACAAAATTCCAGGTGGGTGGGCTGGATGCTTCTGTTCACGATTTTGGCCTGGAACACAGTGATGTGATCGATATAGACCGCACCAAATTCTCAATCGAGACAGACATTTACGAAGACGGGGAAGGAGACCTTTGTGTCTCGCTGTCTCGCAATCTTTTTAAGAAGCGCTCAGCAATCCATATTGAAGTAGAATGCGTCATGCGGACAGCGCCAGAGTCCGCAGAAAAAATCCGCGATCTGGCAAACAAAAGAATCAAAAAATAGGAGGTTATTGTGGCAGACGATCAATATGAAGCACGCGAACAGAACATGCTAAACTCTATGCCATCGCATATGGCCGGGTTTATGTTGGGGGCTATTCAGGCAGACGCGGCTGGAAAACGACAGGCAGCCTCTCTGTTGCTCGACTTTCTGAAGCAGGGCAATGTCAACCTGGATATGTTTGTCACCCTTATCGGAATGTCAGAAAAGATGCAGATGGGGATGAACCTTCCCGCTGCATTCTTTGGCGACCACGATATGTTAGCCGCTGATGAGGTCACACTTGATTTCAATCTCGACGTGCATGCCGAGCAGTCAGACGACTTTCAACTGCACTCCAAAACGCATGCCGAGGGACACGGGTCTATATCTTTTGGGTTTTTTGGGAAGATCGGCATGGGATTTAGTGCTGATGTCGGTGTGGATAATGACCGCAAACGCTCGTCGGATTATACCTCTGGATGTAAAGTCCAGGTGGTTATGAAACAAAAACCAGCGCCTGAGACTGTGAAGCTCATTTTGGATATGATGGCACAGGTGACGAAGATGGCCTCGCAGGCTAATAAGGAGATCGTACGCGCACAGCAAAACCAGATCCTGGAAAAAGTGCAGAACGATCCGCCCGATCTGACCCCGCCACCCGAAGATAATGGCGACGGCGGCACACCCAAGAACACACGGCAAAAGAAGGCGGCTTAATCAAAAACCTGCGCAGCCGTCAGGCGCGGCAGGTGATATTCAGGTGGCAGGTGCTCCCCCTCTCCCCATAAAGACATGCCAGGAGAAATAGTGTCACGCCAAAACTTGTCATTTTTTTTTGCGCCCTCTATACTCTCACTGCGCGCACCGCACATCAAAAAGAATATGGTCTGACGGTGAGATATATCGGATTTTGGCGGGTTCAGATGTGCCCTGTCATTTCGTTGAGATCACAATTCAGGCTATAGAGATGCAAGAGCAGTAAAACCAACTACAAACGTTCAAAGGAGATTATTATGAGCAACACACCAGGTACTCCAGAAGTTCCAGGCACTCCAGGTACGCCAGGTGTTCCAGGTGCTCCAGGTATGCCAGGTACGCCAGGTACGCCAGAAGTTCCAGGCACTCCAGAAGTTCCAGGCACTCCAGGTACGCCAGGTGCTCCAGGTGCTCCAGGTGCTCCAGGTACGCCAGGTACGCCAGGCACACCAGAAGTTCCAGGCACACCAGAAGTTCCAGGCATTCCAGGTACGCCAGGTGTTCCAGGTGCTCCAGGTACGCCAGGTACTCCAGGTACTCCAGAAGTTCCAGGCATTCCAGGTCCACCCGGTCCGACAGGTCCTACGGGTCCGGCAGGTTCGCCAGGTTCACGAGGTCGGAGAGGTGCGGCAGGTCCGGCAGGTCCACGAGGTCAGAGAGGTGCGGCAGGTTCGCCAGGTCCACGAGGTCGGAGAGGTCCAGCAGGTCCGACCGGTCCAGCAGGCGGTCCTCCCGGTCCAGCAGGTCCGACCGGTCCAGCAGGCCCAGCGGGAGGTCCCCCAGGCCCGCCCGGATTAGATGGCTCAGACGGCGTCCCAGGCGCCCCAGGTCCGACCGGCCTGCCCGGCGTAGATGGACAAGCAGGTACACCAGGCAGTGATGGAGCACCCGGCGCAGACGGGATGCCCGGTCCTCCCGGATTAGATGGTGCAGACGGCGTCCCAGGCCCGACTGGCCTGCCCGGTTCTCCTGGTCCAATAGGTCCGGAGGGACCGGCAGGAGCCGCTGGCATAGATGGGATATCGGGTCCAGCAGGCGCAGACGGGACGCCTGGCGCAGACGGACAAGCAGGCACACCAGGCAGTGATGGGGCACCCGGCGCAGACGGGATGCCCGGTCCGCAAGGCGCAAAAGGCGATAAGGGCGATCCGGGTCCACCCGGTCCTGAAGGTCCACCCGGTCCTGAAGGTCCAATGGGTTGGGAGGGCGATCCGGGTTCACCCGGTCCTGAAGGTCCACCCGGTCCTCCTGGTTCGAAAGGTGCTAAAGGTGACACTGGAGCCCGAGGTCTGGCAGGTCCACCCGGTCCAAAGGGCGATAAGGGTGACACCGGAGTCCGAGGTGCACAAGGACCAAAAGGTGCTAAAGGTGACACTGGTCCACGAGGTTCTATCGGTCCACCCGGTCCTGAAGGTCCAATGGGTTGGGAGGGCGATCCGGGTCCACCCGGTCCTACGGGTCCTGCTGGTTCAGATGGTTCCCCCGGTCCGACTGGACCTGCTGGCACGGACGGTTCCCCTGGTCCGACTGGACCTGCTGGTTCAGATGGTTCCCCCGGTCCTACGGGTCCTGCTGGTTCAGATGGTTCCCCCGGTCCTACGGGTCCTGCTGGCACAGATGGCTCCCCTGGTCCGACTGGACCTGCCGGTTCAGATGGCTCCCCTGGTCCGACTGGACCTCCCGGTTCAGATGGTTCCCCCGGTCCTACAGGTCCTCCTGGTCCGACTGGACCTCCCGGTACAGACGGTACAGATGGCACAGATGGCTACCCTGGTCCTACAGGTCCTCCTGGTCCGACTGGACCTCCCGGTACAGACGGTACAGATGGCACAGATGGTTCCCCTGGTCCAACTGGACCTCCCGGTCCGTCAGGTCCTCCCGGTCCTCCCGGTCCTCCCGGTCCGTCAGGTCCTCCCGGTCAGGACGCGGACGGAGCAGGTGAGTATGATCAAGGGTATCAGGATGGATACGACGACGGTAGCGCAAACTGCTAATAACAATATGCAGATGTCGCACGGGTATTCACAGAGGTATCTATTGAGAAGAAATCAAGGCGCGAGGCAAGATATGCCTCGCGCCTAATAGGAATATGTAAAGGCGTTACATAAAAAACAGGAGGTTAATAATGCCCATAAACGCCTCACTGACTGAACAGCTGACCGAACTCTGGCCGACCGATCAGTTCGCACATTCTGCTTTCGTTCTGCCCGACGGCCGACTGATTGGAAGAAGTACAAACGACAGGCCCCCAACCCATATCTCAGTAGCACAATCTATCGGACTCTCCGGCGATGATGCTGGTGTGCGCGCGTTGATGGAACAGACGCAGGCCGTCCGTATCCGCTCATTGCCGAATGCGCAGATACCACCGCCAGCGATGAACTATTTCGATTGTGTCGTGCCGCCAACATTGGCGCAAATGAAAATTATGATCCAAAATTTTTCACCACAGGCAGGTATAACCGGGGAGTTACAGCCAAAAGAAGGCAGGTTTTTTCGGCATGTTTTCGATGAATCACTCTCGCTCCGAACCCTGCGCCGATTTCATGTCATATACAGGGGATATCAGAAGGGGTATCAGAAGGGGTATCAGAAGGGAGTTGCAGGTGGCGATGGATGACGTCAGAGTCAGCAAGGCACAAACAGATTATCAGAAGGCTTATAACACAAGGTCCGCAGAAGAGCAGGGCCAACCAAAACGAGGAGATAACAAGACATGGTAGAGACACACCCACCATTTTTGATGGTCGGAAGATTTTTCACTCCAACCCAATGCCAGGAACTAATCACGCATGCATATACGGTGGGGTGGAAGGAGTCCACGGTGCTGGGAGGCAAGACGGACGGCATAAGGCACTCGGATGTGGTGTTCATCTCAGGGGAGACATACCAGAACCACTGGATTCGTCATCTCATTACCACCCGAAGCGCGTCTATATCTGACCTTATGGGGATCAAATGTGCGCCAGAGCACATCGAGAGCGTACAGATCTCGAAGTACAACGAGGGCGGCTATTACGACTGGCACACAGATCACGCAGCGGGTGGTCACTACGATCTCGGGCATCCGGGATTCGACAGAAAAATATCCCTTGTTGTTGCCCTGGATGCATCGGCGGATGGTGGATTGGAATTGGAGAATGTCGGTATGGTCCGGCTGAACCCCGGTGATGCTATTGTTTTTTCTTCCCTGTCACGGCACCGAGCACCCACCCAAAATGAGGGGGTTCGGCACTCCATGGCAATATGGATTCCTGGGCCGCGATGGACATAGAAAGGAGGTGAATATAATGGCTTAATAGTCATCATAGTACATCACGCAATTCCCTGCCAAAGTGACTGTTGGCAGGGAATTTTTTTACCAAAATGAGAATAGCAAACAAATAGTGTCCCGCCAAAACTTGTCATTTTTTTTTGCGCTCACTATACTCTCACTGCGCGCACCGCACATCAAAAAGAATATGGTCTGACGGTGAGA